>JBGTKN010000282.1:0-3720 GCA_041744615.1 Hyphomonas sp.
CTGGCCGAAGGCGACGCGCCTGAGCGCGCCGTGATCGTCATCATGACCGACGGCGAGGAAAATTCGTCGCGGGAAGTGACGAAGGACGGCGCAAGGGCGGCGCTCGACCGGGTCCGTGCCAAGGGCTGGGAAGTCGTGTTCCTGGGCGCCGAGTTCGGCAAATTTGCCGATGCCGAGTCTGTCGGTGTCATCCGCTCCAAAGCGATGGCGGTCAGCGCCGGAAGCATGGATCTCTCCATGCGCAAGCTGGCATCCAAGAGCCGGAAGTATTTCGAGGCGGCCGAGTCGATGGACTTCAATGCCGAGGATCGTCAGGAATTCGGTGAAGATGACGTGAAGCGCCGCAAGGGCAGTTGATCCGTCCCCTGACGGGTGAAGTCTGAACGGCTGTTCAGCTAGTGGAAGGGCCGCCTCTCAAAAGGCGGCCCTTTTCCTTTGGTTCGGCGGAATCGCGTCACAGACGCGCCTCAATCGGGGCGCAGCTTTCTTCCACCAAACAAGGGAAGGGACGCACCATGAAATTCCTCAACACAGTCATCGCCGCTGCGGCCGTCGTCGCACTCTCCGCAACCGCCGACGCGAAAGTGCTGCCTAAGCCGCCGAAATCCGACACAGTCCAGTCCTACATCCTGCTCGACCGGACGGGCTCGATGTCTGATATCTGGGACGAGGCGCTGGCGTCCGTGAACGCGTATGCCGACAGTTTTGCCGCCGATGCGCCGGGCGCCGAGATCGCCGGCGCCGATATCAAGACCGCTGTCACGCTCGCTGTGTTCGATCACCATGACGGTTTGAAGTTCGACGTCCTGCGCGACAAGGTCGACTCGGCCAAATGGTCCAGGGTCACCAATGACGAAGCCAATCCACGCGGCATGACGCCTCTTTATGACGCCATCGGCCGTATCATCAGCCGAGCCGAAGCGGACGCTCCGGAAAAAGCGGTGATCGTGATCATGACGGACGGGCTCGAGAACGCTTCGAAGGAGCTCACCAACCAAGGCGCCAAGGCCGCGCTCGACCGGGCCCGCGCGAAGGGTTGGGAAGTCGTCTTCCTCGGCGCCGAATTCGCCAGCTTCTCGGATGCAGAATCGGTCGGCATGTCGTCTTCCAAGACGATGGCCGTCGGCCAGGGCCGCATGCAGGAATCGATGGACAACCTCGCCCAGAAAGCCCGCGCTTATGGCAAGGGCGCCGCTCCGGCGGTCGAGTTCACCCCGGCAGACCGCGCCCAGGCGGACGAAGAAGGCGTGAAGGAACGCAAAGGCCAGTAACCGCGTCTTTCCTTTCAGATATGCTGAGGCCCGCTCGGATTGAGCGGGCCTTTTGTTTGGTCTAGCTTGGCCGAACAGGGGAAGCGTAATGGCCAAGGCAAGACGCAGCGCGAAACGTCTTCCCGGCTGGCTCCTCGCCGCGCGGCCCTACCTGCTCTATGGCGCGCTCCTCGCAGCCGGCGCGCTCGCGCTGACGTGGCTTGATTACCTGCGCTTTGCGCGGACCTTTCCCGGCGAGTTCCAGATATTCCTGATTGCGGCCGGTTTTCTTGGCCTTGGCGTCTGGGCCGGCGCGCGGCTGTTTGCGGACCGGCAGGCAGACCCGCAATTCGACGGCAATCCGGCAGCGCAGCGTACTCTGGGTCTCAGCGCGCGGGAGATGGAGGTGCTGGCGCTGATCGCGGGCGGCCTCTCGAACAAGGAGATCGCCGCGCGCCTGAATGTCTCGCACAATACAGTGAAGACGCATGTCGCCCGCGTGCTGGAGAAGCTGGAAGTCAGCCGCCGCACCGCAGCGCTCGCCCGCGCGCGGGAGCTGGGCCTGCTGCCGTGAAACACGGAAAATCGCGCGCAATTGCGGGTGATCTGGCGAAAATCACCCTTTCGGGCGATTGTTGAAACGCGCCGCTGACGGAAGGATCGCCGGGCTACTCAAAAAGGAGTTCCCCCTCATGCTACAACGTATCCTGACCAACGGCGCGATCGCCGGCCTGATCGTCGGTATGCCGATGATACTCCTGACACTCACCCTCGGCGAGAATGCGCCTACCGGCGCTCTTGGCATGGCCATCGGCTACACGACCATGCTGGTCGCGCTGAGTGTTATCTTCCTCGCCATCAAGCGCCAGCGCGACGTGGTGAATGGCGGCGTCATCAAGTTCCTGCCGGCCTTCCTGATGGGCTTCGGCATCAGCGCCGTGGCCGGCGTGCTTTATGTGCTCGCCTGGGAAGTCTCGCTGGCGATCAGCGGCATGGATTTCGGCGCAATCTATGCCGAACACCTCGTCGAAGCGGCAAAGGCGCGCGGCGCCTCGGAGGCCGAGATTGCCGCCGAACGGGCCAAGGCCGAAGACTTCGCGATAATGTATGCCAATCCGCTCTTCCGCTTGCCGATCACCTTCACTGAGATCCTTCCCGTTGGCATCCTCGTCTCGCTTATCTCTGCGCTCGTGCTCCGCAATAGCCGCTTCATGCCGGCGCGGCCGCCAGTCTGATCGCCCGCGTTCCGTGCGGCTCGGGTAAACAACGAACAGGAATTTACATACATCGAAACTCGAGGTATGTAGCGCTCATGACGAATGAAACTCTGGCCGACATCGAAAAGCGCTGGCGCAAGGGCGTGCTGCCCTTTGCCGTTCTGGCGGTGCTCGGGCAGGGCCCGGTTCATGGTTACGGCCTTGCCCTTGCCTTGCGCAACGTCCTCGGCGCCGCAATTCCGGAAGGCACGCTGTATCCTCTCCTCAATGGTCTCGAGCGTGATCGTCTTGCTGTCGCGGAATGGGCAATCCAGGAAAGCGGCCCGGCACGTAAGACTTACGCCTTGACCGATACCGGGCGGGAGGTGCTCCAAGAGGCCATCGAACGCTGGGGCACGTTCGGCCGCAAACTTGGAGAGTTGATGCCATGACGCGCCTGACGGATATCGCAGATGCTGCGGCACGCGCCGCCCTCGCAGACTATTTTGTAAAGGTGGACCGCCTTCTCGCGCCGCTTTCGCAGGATGCGGCAATGGAAACCCGCAGGGAGTTGGAAGCCCATGCGCTTGATCTGTTGACGGAGGAAGGTGAAGCGCAGGCCGCACTCTCGCGGCTTGGGAATCCGGATGAATTTCTCCCGGAGCTTGTCGCGGAAAAGCTCCGCGGCCGCGCTGCCCGGTCCTTTTCGCCGCTGCACGTCACCGCTGCCCTCGCATCGAGTGCCCGGTCAGGGATTGCAGGTCTCATCCTTTCAACCGTCGCCGGCATTGGGTATGCGCTGGCTGCCCTGTTGATAACCATGGGTACCGCGCGGCTGCTGGGGCAGATGTCAACCGGCCTGTTCCGGCTTGAGGACGGGCGCTATTTCCTCGGCTTCGGCGAAACGCTGGGAGGTACCGATATGCTCGGGCTTTGGTTTGTGCCGGCCGCCTATGCCGCTGCGCTTACCCTGTATTTCATTCTGACCCTCGCTTTCGGGCGGATCAGACTTCGTAAAACCGCTCAGCAGGGCAGAAAACCCATGTCGGGCTGATACCACCGGGAGAAAATGATGAAGACCAAATGGCTTGCTGCCCTTGCAGCGGCATCGCTGACGGCTGCGCCGGCTTCCGCGCTCGAAATCCGGGTCGATCCGGCCCCGATCCATGTATTCGATCTTTCGCCGGATCGGGGGCTCTATGATGTCGTCTTGCAGAACATCCTCGTCGTGAATGATGAGGCGGCTCCGCTCGACGTGCGGGGCCTCCGGGTCG
>JBGTKN010000283.1:0-18385 GCA_041744615.1 Hyphomonas sp.
AGGAGTGTCCAGCGCAGAATGCCCATCGGTTCAGCCTTCGGCTTTCAGCATCATCTCTAGGAAGGGCGAAGCCATGCCGGTCTTCGGCAGGACTGTTTCGATATTGAGTTGTCCCTTAAGACCGGCCGAGCGGTGCACCGCGATCCCGCGCCATTCCTCGGAAAGCGACATGCGCACCATCGAAGCACGATCGGGATACATCGCGATGGCGACTTCATCCCAGAGTTCCTCGACCTGGCCAAGGGCGAGGAAGGTGACGTCACCGGCGAAGATGCCCCGGCCCCCGAATTTAGGCAGCAGTTCGGTCACGGCGCGGCCGTAGATCATGTAGGCCTCGCGGCCGGAAAGGTCGCAGGAGCGGCCGTCGTCATATTCGGCCTTATCCTTGAACTTCAACAGGTTCACCATGAAGATCGGCCCTTCAGGCCCCTTCTCCATCATCGACGAGAAGCGGGCGGGATCGGTCGGGAAAACTTCGTTTAGTACCTGCATGCTTTTTCCTCCCTAGGCGGACTGTCCAGCCTGCCGTTTCAATTCATCCTCGATGACCCAAAGGCGGTCCTGCCCCCAGGTGATCACGTCGCCGACCCGGAAGCTGGGTACGCCCCACACGCCGAGGGCCATCATTTCGGCACGGTTCGCTTCCGCTTCGGCGCGCCATGTATTGGTGTCCAGCTGCTGGCGGGCGGTGGTCCAGTCGAGGCCCGCAGCTTCGACGATCTTTCGCA
Source organism: Hyphomonas sp. (assembly GCA_041744615.1). Classification (GTDB taxonomy): domain Bacteria; phylum Pseudomonadota; class Alphaproteobacteria; order Caulobacterales; family Hyphomonadaceae; genus Hyphomonas. The sequence continues at coordinate 729 of JBGTKN010000283.1, forward strand.
GGCCGGCATCACTGCCGGCATCGATCCCCTGCGACCAGACGCCGGCCAGGAAGGAGTGACAAAATTCATACCCTCGCCCCTGCGCCTGCGCCCAGGGCAGAATGGAATAGCCGCGCTCGACGGGCTTGCCCACGGGATCGGCGATCTTGCCGAAGGGTATGCCAAAGCGGCGCGCTTCGCGGGCCGTATCAAACGTGATGTAACGGGTTTTCATACGCGGCACCGGCAGTCCGCGCATAACCATCGGCAGGACGTAGCGCAGCTTCAGCTCAGCGCCATAGGCTTCGGCGAGCGCCTTGGCACGTGCCGCCACGATGTACGTGTACGGACTTCTGAAGGAAAGGTAATAGTGCAGCTCCAGTGGTGCAGACGGGCGCGCGCGACTGCCGGGTGATACCGGCGGCGGAAAGATCAGGGCGCTGCCGGTATCCGGATTGCGGGCACCGAGTTCCATCAGGCGCGCTTCGAGATAGTGTAACCGGTCGACGCCCCAGTACCATTCACCGCCATAGTGGAGTGTGCCGCCGAGATAATGGCCGAGTTGTTCACGGCGCGCATTGGCAGCGGTGAGGTCAACCGGTCCGGCGGATCCGCCTTCCAGGGTGCCCTGCCAGAGGGCTTCGCCGATGCGGGCGGCTTCGGATATGAATGTGCCCGCAACCAGGGTGGCGGCGAGTTGTGCATTGGCGCGTTCGACGAGGTGCGCCGCGGGCTGGGTGCCAGGATCGGTGAAGCTGAGACCGGCCTTGCTGGCGAGCCGCTGGGCATCGAGCCGGGCGTAGGTTTCCAGACGTTCGCGCTCCGGCGCGGCCCAGTCCGCTGGAGGGCCGACGACGTAGACCTGCAATGCGATGTCGTAGCGCGCGGCGAGATCCGCCAGCACCTGCGCGGAAAGGTGCGAATACGGATCCGCCGCTTCGTGGAAATAATCGACAGTGTGGGAGGCAGAGGCAGCGGCACGCCGGGATTCGCGCATGGCTCGGTTCCGTTCCAGTCTATTTTCGCTGGTAAGGATCGCCGCAATCCTCGATATCAGAAACGTTTTCAGTGACATGCCGCGCCGCCCCCCAGCTCTTCGCCAGGGACAGTTAGGGGGGTCGGCTGGCCTGCAAAACGGGTCATACGGCGCCCGGCACCTTTCTTGCGACATGTAATGGCACTTCTAGTGCCATAATAAACCCGCGCCCTCAAGCCCTCTGATTGCGGCGGCGCCAGAGGAGCAGGCCGCCGCCGATCACGGCGAACAGGGCGAGGCCGCCGACGATGAGGTATGGCCGATAGCGTTCCTGCTGCCGGGCGATTGAGTGGCGCGTCACCTCGTCCATGGAATTGTAGCCTTCCGGCACTTCCAACACGCCGACGCGTGCGCTGTGGGCGGCATATTCCGTGACAAGATCATCATAGACCTCGGGAAAGGACGCGCTGAGATCGGCGGTTTCCCCGGGGTCGCGGGACAAGTCATAAAGGCGCCAGCGCGCATCGCCGTGCGGCAGCTGGTTTCGAGTCAGCTTGTAGTCACCCTTGATTACGGCTGCATTGCCCGAGACTTCGATGACGATGGCATCGTCCGGACCGTAGACCGCATCGGCCTCGCCGCGCAGCAAGGGGAGCAGACTGCGGCCGGTCATGGGTTTGGCATCCGCCATATCTGCCTCGCCGCCTGCGAGCGCGAGCAGCGTGGGCGCAACATCGGTGACGAACACGCGCGCGTCGATCCGGCCACCCTCGCTGAGACCGGCGCCCGCCAGGATGAAGGGGACGCGAATGCCCCCTTCGGAGCCGAGGAACTTGAACTTGTCGTGCGGCGAAGCAGCGGCCATCGCCCATTCCGGACCGATGAAACCCCAACTGCCCTTCTCGCCCATGCCCTCGAGGTCCAGATGGTAGCCGTTCAGCCCCATCCAGAACTTCAGGCGCGGGTCGGTGTCACCGCGCGTCGGCTCCGGACCGTTATCGGAGGTGACAACGAAGACGGTGTTATCGAACTGGCCGGTCGATTTCAGGTGGCCGATCAGGCGGCCGATATGATGGTCCATCGCCTCGAGCATGCCGGCATTGACTTCCATTCGCCCGGCGTAGAGTTGTTGCTCCGCCGGCGGAAGGGAGTCCCATGGGCGGAAGCTCGCGGGCATCGGCGCCAGGGCAGCGCCGGGTGGCACATAGCCCAGTTCTTGCGCGCGCTCCCAGCGGGCAATCCGCGTGGCGTCCCATCCGGCATCATAGACTCCGGCATAATTGGCGGTGAATTCGGGCGGAGCCTGAACCGGAATGTGGACCGCCATGAAAGCGAGATAGGCGAAGAATGGCGTTTCCGTGCCGCCTTCAATCAGGTAGGTCATCATTTGATCGACGAGAAATTCGGAGGAGTAGAACTCGTCCGGCAGCCTGGCCGGCACGTCATCCTCAAACCAGGGTGCGTCGGCATAGAATGGCATGTAGGACTTGTCTTCCCAGTTATCGGCGCCGGAAGCATCCAGCGCGAACGACCGGTCGAATCCGTGAGCATTGGGCAGGTCGCCCTTGCCGCTGCCGAGGTGCCACTTCCCGGTCATCAGTGCACGGTAACCGAGCGGCTTCAGCCGCTCGGCCAGCGTGGCAACGCCGGGCTCGAAGCGCATCGTGTAGCCGGGCTGGCCTTCATGTTCCCTTGGTAGGACTTCCGGAATGGTCGCCACTCCGGTCAGGTGATTGTCCATGCCCGTCAGCAGCATTGCGCGCGAAGGCGAGCAGAGGGGGGAGGAATAGTAGCGCGTGAACAAAGCGCCGCGCGCGGCGAGTGCATCGATGTTTGGCGTACGTGCCTCGCCGCCATAGGCGCCGAGGTCCATGAAAGCAGCGTCGTCGATCAGGAGGATGACGAAATTCGGACGCGTCGGCGGTTCCCCGGATTGGCCGAAGGCCGCTGCGCCCGAAAGAACCGCCGCCGCCAGCAGTGATGCCGCGCCTCGAAACATGAGTTGCCCTCCCCGGCAGATTCTGACCGCAGGACTGGCAGCACCGGCCTGCCCCGAACGTCTTGTGTGGTCTACCGAATGGGCCGGAACGGCCGCGCGATCAAGGGGCGCCGCACGGACGCATTCGCAGGCCGGGAAATCAGCCCAGAGCGGCGGCCAACTGGAGATTGTCCGCGTCCGCACCCTCCAACTGCAGACCATTTTTGACTATCCGCTCAGGAAAAAGAGGCTGTCGGCCTATAGTGTCTGCTTGAAATCACTGAACCTGAAAGACAATGACGGCCCTGCAATTGCCTGGTGGACGCAGGCGGCAAGGGCCCAACCCACGGAGACAAGGCAGATGCAGGCGTTTCCAGCTTCAGATGAGGCTCCGCTGAACGATCTCGATTTCGGGATCGTGGCGATGGCCAATGTTCGCGCATCGCTTGCATTCACTCTTGAATGCCTCAGCCGTGCATCGGTCAGTTCGCCAGATCTGAAGGAAGCGCTCGAAAACGTCCTATCCCTGGCATCGAGACGGGAGATGGAAGTCCGCGTGCTGAGGAATATCCAGAACTCTCAACTGGCTTCCGGCGTCCATGGCGATCGCGCCTGCCCGATCGCATCCCCCTATGAGGCGCTGAAGCGGTTCTGAAAATTCCGGGCGGCTGGCGCCCGGCCGCACGGTCAGACGCTCACCCAGTCAGAAAACGAGACGCAGTATGAATTCATCTTCCGTAGCCAACTTGCCCGCCGCCGGATCGATCCGCCTTTCGACGGAACGCGAGCGTCTCGACTGTGTGCGCGCCTTGAAGCTAGTCGAGGCACCGGCGCTGGAAGGATGCACGTCTCTGATCGAATGCGTTGCCGCCTTTTTCAGGGTTCCTGTCGCCTTCTTCTCGGTGATTGACGAAACGCGCCAGCATTTCAATGCGTCTGTGGGTCTCGAGTTTGCGGGATCCAGCAGAGACGATTCTTTCTGCAAGCGGACGATTGCGCAGACAGAGGTCTACACCGTTTCAGATGCGCGTCGCGATCCAGCCTACGAGGGCAATCCGCTGGTCTGGTCGGAGCCCTTTATCCAGTTCTACGCTGGCGCGCCGGTTCTGATCGACCGGCGTCATGCCATCGGCAGCCTGTGCATAGCCGATCACCGTCCGCGGAAGATCGACGCGTCCCAGAAGCGAATGCTCAAGCATTTCTCTCACATGCTGGCCGGGTTGATCGAGATCCAGAATCTTGATCGCGAGAAGAACAGGTTGCTGTCGCCGCAGACATCCAGCGCGCTTAATGGATAAGCAGATGCGAAGCCCGCTGTCTTCAATGCGCATGTCTGCGGCGGTTCTCATTGATGAGTACGGCGTGATCGTCGAGGCAAGTGACGCCTTCTCCGAGCTTGTGGGCCTTCACCGCGCGACAGGCCGTCGCTACCGCGACCTTCTCAGTGAAGGCATGCGGAGGCGATGGAATCCTCTGTGCAAGGACGACCTTTCCAGATCGGAAAAGATAGAGGAGCACTTCTTCTTCAACGGTTCGACCGCCATGATCCGATTCACTCTGATCGAGCTTCCCGGCAGAGGCCCGACGTTCCAGGGCATCGTTCTCGGATTCGGCCGATCCGAGCAGCGCACCGAGTCCGGACATTCCTCCCGAACAGACCTGTCAGGCGATAGCCTCGCACCGGCAACTGCCGCAACCATCGCCTGCCTGAACACACGAATCGATCAACTTGAACAACAGCTGGAGAGCTCGATTGACGAACTTTACATCGATCCGCTAACAGGTCTCAAGAACAAGGCCGGCCTGAACCGCCGGATACAATCTGAAATCCTCAGTTCGGTTCCCGAAGGCATGCGTCTCGCACTCGTTGTCGCGGATATCGACAACTTCAAGACGGTCAATCATATCCACGGCTATCCGGCGGGCGACCGGCTTCTACGGACTGTGGGGCGTCGCCTTCAGGCGCCGGGATCGGTCGTCTGTGTTGCCCGTATCGGAGGCGACAAGTTCGGGCTCCTGGTCAGACTGGACGGTGCGACCGGGTCCCTTGACGGCGGATGGGATAAGATTCTTTCACGGATTTTCAAGCCGGTGACGGTTCGCGGCGTCCTCGTGGGCATTTCAGGATCCGCGGGCGTGTCGGTTTACGGCGCGGATGCCTATGACGCAGACGACCTGTTCGCAAATGCCGATGCCGCGCTGCTAGAAGCAAGGCGTCTGGGCAAACGCCGGGCGCAGATATTCGACACAAAACTTGCAGCGCGAACGCGCCGGCGCAAGGTGTTGTTCCGTGACCTCAAGCTGGCGATCGCGGAAGGCTTGCTGCATCCGGTTTACCAGCCGATCCTGTCGACCAGCAGACCGGGCTTCGTCGGAGTCGAAGTCTTGTCCCGGTGGGTGCACCACGAATTCGGCAGCGTTCCGCCCGACGAGTTCATTTCGATCGCAGCCGAATGCGGCCTCATGTATTCGCTGGATCTGGGCATGGCAGCGACCGCATGCGCCGAGCTTCACGATCTGCTGGCAACCGGCGCGCTGAAGTTCGTGGCTTTCAACCTTTCTCCCCTGCAACTCAGCCATCAGGAATATGTGGACGCCCTCCTTTCAATCCTGCATGCAGCCGACATTGCACCTGACCGGGTCTGCGTGGAGGTCACCGAAAACGAGCTGATCCCGAATTTTGAGGCCGCCAAGCAGTCGATCCAGACGCTCAAGGCCGCCGGCATCACCATCGTGCTGGACGATTATGGTACCGGGTATTCGAACCTCAGAACACTGCTCGACCTGCCCATCGATGTCATCAAGATCGACAAATCGCTGATTTTCAACGTGGCCAAGGAGGAGCGGGCCATGCAGGTTGTGCTCTCCGTGGTCCATCTGGCACGGGTTCTGGGAGCTCAACTCGTGGCCGAGGGAATCGAATCGAATGCCCAGGCGGTGGTTACGAAGGCTCTCGGGTGTCATTATGTGCAAGGATTCCTCTTTTCGAAGCCCATGCGGCTAAGTGGCCTTGAGGAATGGTTGCGGCAGAATGCCAAAGCGGTCCATGGTAGGATTCAATCGCCGGATTCTCGACAAAACGGGCAGTTCAAGCTCGTCAGCTAACAAAGCGGCGTGGTTGGGCAGGTTCGGCGCGATGCGAATTCTTGTGATCGACGATGAATTTGAACTGCTGCGCACGATCCAGCTGGGCTGGCCCGCCCCTTCCGACGAGGTGATCCTGGCCCAGACCTTCGCCGAGGCGAAGATTCATATCTTTTCCGCCCGGATGACCGATATCGATTGTGTGATCGTAGACTTGCGCCTGCCGGATGCGAGCGGCTCGTTCATCCTCTCCGAGATCAAGCAGATTTCGACAACACCTGTCATCATGCTGTCGGCGTGGGGAGATTCCCAGTTCCGGGCTGACACGCTGAACCGCGGCGCGGATGATTATGTCATGAAGCCCATCAGCGTGGTCGAGCTGCATGCGCGGGTGACGCGGCTCGTGAATGCCCGCAATTTGGTCGTCAGCACACAGACGGTGGCGGTCAAAATCGGCAATGGTGAACTCGACACGCTGGCACGGGAGTTGCGGGGTCCGGAGGCAACCGTTCGGCTCACCGGCGCGGAAGCGGCGCTTCTTGCATCTCTTGCTGCCGCCCGGGGCCAGGTGGTCGCGCGGCAGGACCTTTACCTCAAAGCCTTTGGCCGGGAGGGCCGGTACGGCGAAAAGGCGCTGGAAACCTATATCGGACGCCTTCGCCGCAAGCTTTCCGAATCCGGCGATGACGGCACGCGCAGACTGCAATCGGTCCGCGGCCTTGGCTACCGGCTGGTCCCGCAAAACTAGGGCGCACGAACCCTGTCCCGGTAGACTTCAGGAAGCGGCTTTGCCGAGAGCTTCGATCATCTTGGCTGCCAGATCGGATTGCATGTAAGGCTTTGTGAGCAGCACAATGTCGGGATCAAGCCGTCCCTGGTGCACGATTTCATTGTCGGCGTATCCCGTTGTGTACAGAACCTTGATATCCGGCCTGAGTTCGCGTGCGGCCGCCGCGATCTGCACGCCGTCCATGCCGCCGGGAAGAACAATATCGGTGAATAGCAGCCCAACGTCTGGATTTTCCTTCAGCTTTTCAAGTGCCTCCAGGCCGGCGATCGCCGTGACCACCTGGATACCGAGGTCGCCCAGCATGCGCTTGGTGTGAGCCATGACGAATTCATTGTCCTCAACTACAAGCACTTTCAGGTCCGGCAACCAGGAGCCCCCTTCCCGCGACAACTCGTCCACGACGGCTTCGCCTTCCCGCGCACGCGGGAAGTAGAGTTTGACGCGGGTGCCGGCACCCGGGACGGAATCGATAGTGACAAATCCATCGGACTGTTTGACGAAGCCATAAACCATACTCATGCCGAGGCCCGAGCCTCGTCCCGAATCCTTGGTGGTGAAAAATGGCTCGAAGACCTTGGCGAGCGTGGCCGCATCCATGCCATTCCCGCTGTCGGTTACCGCGACCATTACATAGTCGTCAGGCCGGTTCGCCGAGACTTCCGTCATTAAGTCTCCGTCAAATCCGCAATTGGCTGTTTCGATGGTGAGCTGGCCGCCTGCCGGCATGGCATCCTTGGCATTCAGACAGAGATTGAGGAGCGCCGCCTCGAACTGGACGATGTCGACGTTGGCGATTCCGATGTCCGGACTGAGATCCAGTTGCAGCACAATTGATTCAGGGAGCGTCCTGCGCAGCAGAACGGCCGACTCCGTAAGACAGTCATTGAGATCGGCGAAGCTGGGGTCGAGCGGCTGCCGGCGCGCAAAGGCCAGCAGCCTGACCACGAGTGCTGCACCGCTTTCACACGCCGACACCGAGAGTTCCGCCATCTCTTTCAGGGGCCCGGCCGGCAGGCGGGCAGCGAGCGTTTCACTATTTCCCAGAAGGACCGTCAGCAGATTGTTGAAATCGTGCGCAATGCCGCCCGTCAACTGCCCGAGAGAGTCGAGTTTCTCCGACTGGCGCAGCCGGTCTTCAAGGTTCTGGCGCTCCGTGAAGTCGAGGACACTTCCGACCATGCGGACGGGCGTGCCATCCTCGGCCCGCTGCATGATCGCCCGGTCCGTGACCCAGCAGACGCTGTTATCGAGCCTGATCAGCCGGTAGTCTTCTGACCAGTGCAGTTCCTGACCCTGCCGGAATGTCTCGAGACTGGCGAGGACCCGGTCGCGGTCATGCGCATGAATATGATCCGCCCAGTACTGTCTGGAGAGCTGCAGATTTCTGTCTTCATAGCCCAGCAAAAGTGAAAGGTTCCGGTTCCACCAGATGCGATCGTCTTCGAACGTCCAATCCCAGATCACCACATGCGTGGCCTGCATGATCATTTCGAAACGCTCTGCATCGTCAGCGCGCGCCAGCTCCAGCTGCTTTCGTTCGCTGATATCGCGTTCGATTGAAATCCAGTGTGTATACCAGCCGGCCTCATTGGCGAGGGGAACGATGTCCAGCTCGATCCAGAATGGCTCACCCTCCTTCGTGTAGTTGATCAGCTCCGCGCGGACCGGTCTCCAGTGGCTCATCGCCTCCCGGATACGGTCAAGTTCGGCCCTCTGGGTCAGCGGTCCCTGCAGGATGCGCGGCGTCTTTCCGATGGCATCCTTTGCCCGAAATCCGGTGCGGCGCTCGAAGGCATCGTTCGCGTAAACGATCTTGGGTCCGTCTGGCGCGTCGATTGGTTCAGCCTCGGTGATCAGGACGATATCGTTCACTCGCGCAATCGATTCGCTGAGCAGTTTCATCTGGGCATTCTGGAAAACACGGTGCGTGACATCGCGCACCACGCCTGTCACCACCTTGCCCTTCGGAGTCGCTGTGAGCTCTCCGATCCCTTCAACATGGACCACGCTTCCGTCGGCCTTCACAACCCGGTGCTCAAACCGGAGAATAGACTCGCCGCTGCGCTGAAAGGCGAGATAATTGTCGAACATCATCTTCTGATCGTCGGGATGCACAAGCCGTCCATAACCATCGAACGTATGGGAAAAATCTTCCCTTCTGATCCCGTAAATGTCGTAGGTATTCTCCGACCAGGTCAGCGTATAGGCACCCTCGGCCTCAATAACCATCCGCCAGATTCCGAGCCCGAGAAGATACTGAGCTGTACGCAGATTGGCTTCGTGTTCCTGCAAGTGCAGGTTCGCCAGCTTGAGCTCGTTGCTCTTCACGATCGCCGGAACAAGGTGCGGCGCCGGCAATTGATAGTCCGTAGGCAGATATTCGGCGTCTACCGATTCAGAGAGGACCAGATCTGTCACATCCTCGATCTTGTGCATTATGAAGGCCAGGTTACCCGCATCATTCAGCACCGGCGTGTTCGACGCCGACCAGTAACGCGGACAGTCGAGCGAACCGGCGAAAGGATAGTACTGAACGGGCATAAGGTCCGTTTTCAGCGTGCGTTCAACCCGTTGGAGCGACGTAAGCACCTGCTGCTTTGCGAGATCGGACAATCCTTCGCCCTCCGCTCTGAAAACATCCGACAAGAGGTTACCCAGAATGAAATCCCGCGAGAATCGCACAGCCGCTAGATAGTCGTCACTGGCGGCGATGACCCGGTAGTCGCCGGTTGTCAGCACCAGCACCTTGGCCGGCACGGCATTGAGCAACATCTGTACCTTTGCGGACGCATGCTCGGCGACCTCCCTGTACGCCTGGCTTTGCTCGAGAGCCTCCTGAGCCTGGGCCCGCGCCTCGACGAGGTCCGTAACATCCGTCGCCGAGACCATCTCCGCGCTTCGGCCATCGAACTCCATTCCGAAGGACGTGATCCTGACATAGATTTGCTCGCCGTTCTTCTTGATGTGGCGCCACACTCCGGCTTCGTCGCGCCCGCCGGACAGGCGCGCCAGATTTCGCTTCAGACTTTCGAGGTCGGCTTCGGGACGAATGTCCGCAAGCGTCATGCCGAGAAACTCGGTTTCAGAATATCCATAGTGACGGATCGCTGAAGCGTTGACGTTCAGAAACTTGAGCGTCTCGATATCGAAGATCCACATCGGTTCGGGATGACTGTGGAAGAAAACGTCCTGCAGGCTCATCAATTGTTTTCCCGTCTGGGGAGACAGCCTTACGCTCTCCTGACGCTGGGTCAATTGCGCCGACCCCGCAAGCCGAACGGAGCAGACAGGCGAGCGCGATACCCACGTGCGAGCACTTCGCGAGCAGCGTCGTAGCGTCCTTACTCGACTCCCGGTCTTTGGTTTTGACCCCCTGTCCCGCGCATACCGGCCAAGATGTGTTTTGGCGGTCTGACGTGATCAGAACGGCTTCAAACCCAGGGACTCGCCATCAACCAGCTTTCCGATTTCGGTTGAATAGTGCAGCATGCGTTTGCCAGTACATGTTCTGCAACCAGGTTGGCCTATCGGAATTGGCGGTGCGGCTGGAACCCGCGGTTTGGCTGCCGCGTTCAGCATTGACCGGTGAAACAGCGCGCTCGCCGCTCAATTGAGGACACAAGCCATGCTGGAGCGTTCGAGCGCACCGATCTGGATCCGCGCGGAGCGAGACGGCATTCATCTCCCCACGATCAATTGGTGGATCGATCCTTCGCGCGCGGTCGAAAATGCGCTTGTGACACATGGCCATGCCGATCACGCACGCGGAGGTCATGGCAAGGTCTGGGCAACCAGCGCGACCCGGGACATCATCAGCCTGCGCTATGAGACGCCGGCTGGGGGGCGTGACCTCGCCTATCACGAACCCATCGGGATCGGTGATTCGATCACCACGACCTTCATTCCGGCAGGACATGTCCTTGGCTCTGCACAGATACTGTTGGAGCGCCAGGGAGAGCGGATCATCATCACCGGGGACTACAAGCGACGCCCAGATCCAACGTGCCTTCCCTTCCAGCCGACCGCTTGCGACATACTCGTGACTGAGGCGACATTTGCCCTGCCGATATTCTCGCATCCACCGATCGAACGCGAGATTGCGCGCCTGCTTTCGGCGCGGGCGGCGAATCCTGATCGCGCCGTCCTTGTGGGCGCATATGCTCTCGGAAAGGCCCAGCGTGTGATCGCCGAACTGCGGCGGGCCGGATATCAGGAGACGGTCTGGCTGCACGGCGCGATGATACCCATGTGCGAACTCTACCGGCGTCACGGCATTGATCTCGGTGCGATTGCCCATGTCGGCGATTTGCCTCGCGAGACGTTCAAGGGGCAGATCGTGGTATGTCCGCCTTCTGCCCTCAACTCGGCATGGGCCCGCCGGCTCCCGGAGCCGATCAATGCGCTGGCCTCGGGCTGGATGCGCGTGCGCCAGCGGGCCGTCCAGCGCAATGTGGAGCTGCCGTTGATCATTTCAGATCATTGTGACTGGAACGAACTCACTCAGACGATCCTCGAGATTGCGCCTCAGGAAACCTGGATCACCCATGGCCGCGAAGACGCCCTTCTGCATTGGTGCGCGTTACACCAGATGCGGGCCCGGTCGCTTGAGCTGGTCGGCCGCGAAGAGGATGACACCGGCTGATGGAGCGCTTTGCGAGGCTGCTTTCGGAGCTCATTTACACACGGTCGCGCAACAGCAAGCTCGCGTTGCTTGCAGACTACCTGCGGTCTGCACCTGCGGCCGATCGTGGATGGGCGCTGGCGGGATTGACCGGAAGCCTTAGCTTTCCAGCAGTCAAATCCGGAATCATCAGAGAGCTGATAAAGGAACGGGTCGATCCCGTCCTGTTCTCGTTGTCGCGCGATTTTGTGGGAGATACCGCCGAAACCGTCAGCCTGCTCTGGCCAGCTTCAGAGGTACCTGCCCTCCCGCCACCGAGCGTGAGCGACGTCGTCGCCGTTCTGTCGGAAGCCAACCGAGCGACAGCCAAGCCAATCCTGACTGGCCTGCTCAACCGGCTGGATGAAGACGGTCGCTTCGCCTTGCTCAAACTTGCGACTGGAGCCTTGCGCATCGGCATATCGGCCCGGCTCGCCAAGACGGCTTTCGCGCAGGCTTTCTCCGTGTCGCTCGATGATGTGGAAGAAATCTGGCATGCTCTCCGTCCGCCGTATGCCGATCTGTTCGCTTGGGCAGAGGGTATTGCGCCTAAGCCCGATATCGCGTCCTTGCCCGTCTTTCGTCCGTTCATGCTCGCCAATCCCCTCGAAGACGCCGAAGTGGATCTCGAGGACTATGCGGCCGAGTGGAAATGGGATGGTATACGGATCCAGCTCGTTCACGCCGCCGGCCAGACAAAGCTGTTCAGCCGCGCGGGGGAAGACATCACGGCCAGTTTTCCTGAAGTGGCCGGCGCTTTTGCATATGCAAGCGTTCTGGACGGCGAACTGCTCGTGCGAGGCATTCATCAGGGCGGAGAAGCAGGAGGCGCAGCGAGCTTCAATGCGCTTCAGCAGCGCCTTGGACGCAAAAAGGTAACGGCCCGTCAACAGGCCGAGTATCCTGCGTTCGTGAGGCTCTATGATGTCTTGTTCGACGGGGACGAAGACACGCGCCGGATGGCGTGGACAGATCGGCGCGCGCGCCTCGAATCCCTGGTTGCGCATCTCGACCCGGTGGCCTTCGATATCTCGGAGCTGATCCACGCCGGGAGCTTTGAAGACCTGGCTGCTCAGCGGGATGGCGCGCGGGAGGCCGCCATCGAGGGCATCATGCTCAAGAAGCGGGACAGTCTCTACGAAACCGGTCGAAAAGCGGGCCTCTGGTACAAATGGAAGCGAGACCCGCTGACCGCCGACTGTGTACTGATGTACGCTCAGCGCGGCTCCGGAAAGCGTTCAAGTTATTATTCAGATTTCACGTTCGGCTGCTGGACTACCGACGAAACGCAGGGGGGCGTCCTGCTCCCTGTAGGCAAAGCCTATTCGGGCTTCAGTGACGAGGAGCTGCGCTGGCTGGACAGTTTTGTGCGCAAGCACACTGTCAACCGGTTCGGACCGGTACGGGAAGTCGAAAAGCGCCTGGTGCTCGAGATTGCGTTTGATTCCGTGCACGCCAGCAATCGGCACAAATCCGGTGTCGCCATGCGCTTTCCGCGTGTCAGCCGTATTCGCCGGGACAAACCTGCCCGCGAAGCTGACCATATTGATGCACTGCGGCGTTTGTTCGAAGTTGGTCGCTAGGGATCACGCCTGCAGATTCAGCCTGAGTAATAGTCCGGGGGGTGGATTGATCGGCGTCGGGGTGAGAGCCTGAACCACAAACGGACTGCGCCCGTCACGATGGCCATCTCCCGTCCACCAATTGCCACGCGAGGTAGCCGCCGGCCGACGCTGCAGCCGTCAGCACCGACCCCCAAAGGAGATCCACGAAAGTCAGCGCTACCGGCCAGTTTCGCAGCGTCGCCAGGTTTGTCAGGTCATAGGTCGCATAGCAAAGAAAGCCGAGCAGGGCGCCATATCCCACAGCGATCCACAAACTCTGGGCCTTCATCGCCGGCACGAGCGCGAAAAACAGGATACCGGTGATCATCACCACATAAAAAGCCACCGCTGCCGGGACATTTACCGTTTCAGCCCGCAGATCTCCCAACTGGGCCCTGTAGAAGGACTGCGCCACGAAAGTGAGCCAGATCAAATCCAGAACCGCAAAAGTCAGCCCCGCTCCGAACCATCCTGCGAGTATCGATTTGAGCATGGTCTTGTTCCGCTGTTCTGAATCGTTCGTACCTGACATCGGTATTGGCGGGCTGCTGAGCCGCCGGAACTTCCAATCTCAACGCGCTTGAGTTGCGTTCGTTCCGGACGGAGACGCCAGGTCGCGAACCGCCGGATCGTGAAAGAGGCGGCTGCAGCTCGTGGGCCTCATCAGGCTACAAGAGTGCCAGCACGAAAGACTGCGCCTGACGCAGCGCTCGGGTCGGATCGCGCACCATCGTGTAACCGAGCATCAAGGCGGCGAGGATAACCTTGACGGGATGCTTTCGGATCAGGGCGGCAAGCGCTTCGCCGGGAAGACCTGCAAGCATGTCACCGGCCACCGCTTTGGCTTCTTCGGTTTCTTCGGCGACTTCCTTGCTGGGGCTTCGCACAAACCAGAACGCGGCGAAGGCCAGCAAGCCCAAAATGGCCGCTGCAGCCGCCAGACCCCCAACCGGTCCCAGCCAGTTGACCAGAGCGAGCATCAATGCCTGACACGCCAGAATGAAACCGCCGAGGCCCAAAAGGACCCCGGCGATCACAGCGAACACCCTAACAGTAATCGCCGACATAGTTTTACTTCCGCAATAGGGCGAACAGGATGCCGGCGCCAAAGGCGATTCCCACGGCTGACATCGGATTTTGCTTGATCCGCTCGATCAGCATGTCCGTGGCTTCCTTCGCCTGAATACCGGCAACTTCGGCCAGTTGCTTGCCCTTCTCGATGGCCGCATCTGCGGAATCGGCTGCACCTTCTGCCATGTCCGACGCCTTGCGCGCGGCTTCATGAGTGAAGGAAGATTTGTCTGGCGGACTTTTTGTTTGACCGCCGGTTCTGCTAGCATTGTCGGTAATCGTCATGGCACTACTCCTTATGCTTCTGAATTGAGCATGATCGTTAGACGCATCGAACCCGCGCACGTTCCAGTCTGCCAACATGAAATTTTCGGCAGGTTGCGTCTCGATAGCCGCAATTTCATCCGTCTACTGACGGATCGGTCGATGGTGCGAAACTTTGGGCCTGGCCGGGACCGACGTGTAGAACTCCTGGCGCTTCCGGCCGATGAGTGCGGGCCGCGATTTGGTCACGGTCCACTCCTGGGAACTAACGCCGGCCGCCGAAATGATCAAGCGGACGGCTGACCACAGGCATTGCCGCTTGCGGTCCGGATAGGTGTTCGATAAGATGTAATTTATATTTTTTGCAATAAAAACAAACAAGCTTCGCTATTGCGCCATTCAACTCGGCGACTTTTGGCTAAAGCTACCTCCTTCCCGCTGCGATAGCTTAGGTCTTACAAAGAGTACCAGGTCGCGCGCGCCTTGCCATGTTTGCGAATCCGCCCCGCCTCAACGAGTTCGCGCAAGCGAACCTTGATGGTACTCCGGTTCGCCCCCGTCAGCTCCTCTATCCGCCGTGCATCAAGCCGCGCGTGATTTTTAAACAATGCGAGTATCTCGATCGACAGAGCGGGGAGATCATCATCGCCTTGCTGCTGGGCCTTCTCATCATTGAGACGCCGCGCAAGCGAGTCCTTCTGCTTCTTCAAGGAGCGCAGAAAAAAACCGATCCAAGGCTCCCAGTCAGGTGTCTCACCTTTCAGCGTTCCTTGGGTGCGGCGAAGGGCTTTGTAGTAGAGGTCTTTGTTCTCTTCGATGACGCGCTCCAGCGAGGCATAGGGCACATAGACGTACCCTGCCCTGAGCAAGAGCAACGTGGTGAGCACGCGCGAAAGACGTCCATTGCCATCCTGGAAGGGATGAATGGCCAGAAACTGAATCACGAACACCGAGATGATCAGGAGCGGATGGAGGCTTTCTTCCTCGATCGCCTTCTTGGTCCAAGCAACAAGCTCTTCCATTTCGCGGGGCGTATCGAATGGCGTGGCCGTTTCAAAGACGACACCGATTTGCTGGCCATCGGCATCGAACGCGACCACGTCATTGCGAAGCTTCTTGTAGGAGCCGCGATGGCGCTCATCCTTGCTGCTGTGACGGAGCAAGGTGAGGTGAAGCTGGCTGATATGGTTCTCGGTCAGGCGCATGTCCTCAAACGCCTGAAAGACGAGGTCTATCGCTTCGGCGTAGCCGGCGACCTCCTGCTCGTCGCGCGTATTGAAGGATTGCATCTTGATGTTGGAGAGCAGCGTCTCGACTTGCGCATCCGAAAGCTTCGAGCCTTCAATGCGCGTGCTGGAGGCAATGCTCTCGACCGTCGCCACGCGGCGCAAGGCCAGCAGGCGATCGGGAGAGAGGGTCTTGAGGGCTTCCCAGCGGCCTTTGAACTCATCGATTTCAGCGATGAGTTTGACGAGGTCCTGACCGAGAACGATGGTTGGCGGCTTCATAGCCCGAATGCCCTTATCCGATTTCATGCCCGATTGTATCCGATAATATCCGATTCTGCACGTCCAGTTTGGAGTAGGGTCGGAAGCAAGGGCAGATGAGAGGTAGTGGGGGATTGGGCAAGCGATCGGGCATCCATGGGAGAAGGGAGAATGACGTTTCCGTTCGAGGCCTTGGGCGGCGATATGCTCACCTGGATGGGATTTAAGGTAGGAGCACGGAGGCCCATGCCCAAGCGGAGATCTACCGCCTGACGATAGATTGGGATGGGTTTGGGGAAGGCGCCGGAACACCATACCCCGAAAGGATGAAGCGGCGGAAGTTTTGGTGCAGTTGACGCTCGATTCGTCAGGCTGCGCCTCGCCTGGGGACGCGACTCAGACAGGCTCAGCTCTCGATTCTGTTTGAGGGCAGCGACTGGCCAAACACCAACCGACCTGGCGTCCTCTCTCAAGCGCGGGCGCGTGGATTAGCGTTGTCGCTAAACCACCTCACGGAAAAGGTGGCCGATGCAAAAAAGGAGCGAGAACTGCACGCGGAATTACTATCAGCCACCATGTAGCGCGCGGTAATCGCGGAGAATACTGGCGATGAGGCGGTGAGCCTCCTCGTTCCCATAAGGACAGACCTCGATCATTGCCACTGCAAGCTTCCCGCAGATGCCACGTGACGAAGTGGCGTTCGTCGTCGGAAGAGATGCCAGTAGTTGTCGGCTCCTGGCACCTAATGCGTCGATGCGTGCATCGAGATTGTCCATCTCAAGCTTCTCGGGGAACTGTGTTCGCTCGTCACACGATAGGTTTGACCAGTTGTGTGTATTGAACAGCTGGGTTTCGAGCTGTTGCCAACGCCTGATCAGACGTTCGCGCTCCGAATAATCCGCAAGCCAAGCCTCACATGCATGTGCAACCTGATCCTCGCCTAGATTGACGAACAACGGTACTTCACTTGCTTCAAGAACAAGCCTTCGTGTGGCCCCTTTCTTACGCGCCCCTCTGCCCGCCTCTCCACTACAATGTTGAGACATTTTCCGCTCCTTTCCAAATTTGAGAATCTGTAGTTCTCATAAATGAGAATGTAAAGTTCTCATTTCTCGAAATGCACGGCAGGTCCTCCTCTATCTGGCTGAGGAGTCAGATGATGGAACTACAACGGATCTTGGGAGCAAATGTTCGCCACTACCGGCGATCAAAGGGGTGGACGCTCGAGCGTCTAGCTTCAGACGTTGGCGTCTCCAGGGAGACGATCGGCAAGATCGAGCGGGGTGTTTCAGCCCCTCTGTTCGATACAGTCGAAAAGATAGCTCTGGCTCTGGGTATGTCGCCAATCGTCCTGTTCAACGCGCAACCTTTCCCTGCTGGAGAAAGAGGACGATTGTTAGCCAAAATCAATTCTACGCTTGCAAACTTGAACGAAAAGAAACTCGCGGCTGCACTTCGGATGCTAGAGGCGTTTGCTGACAACTGACACTTACGCCACTTGAACCAGCATCTGAGCGTTGGATGCCTGCACACAAAAAGGTGCCTGGTGCCCTGAAGAGGACTCGAACCTCCACGCCTTGCAGCGCTAGCACCTGAAGCTAGTGCGTCTACCAATTCCGCCATCAGGGCACGGGGTAGGAGGCGCGTAATAGGGTTGGCGTGCGCGCAGGTCAACGGGAAAACTGCGGGTCCGGCCCGGATTCGCGCTCGCCCCTCACAGCACAAACGGCGCCAGCACGATCGGCAGCAGGCAAAGCGCCAGCG
>JBGTKN010000284.1:0-1910 GCA_041744615.1 Hyphomonas sp.
GGCCGGCGCTCGGCCGCGTTCACGCGGCTGGCGCGCCAGCGCTCGGGGGGCCAGACCTTCACTGTCCAGATTCTCGATCCCCATATCGACGCGTCGAACTTCGACCTGCTGGTGGTGCCCGAGCATGATGGACTGTCCGGACCGAATGTCGTGACGACGATTGGCTCGCCCGCCTACTTCTCACCCGATACGTTGGAAGAAACAGGACAGGCCTTTGCTCCGCTGGCGGACGATACCAACCGAAGCGTGGTGGTCGTGCTCGGCGGCAATTCCAGGGTCCACACATTCACGCCAGCGGCCGCCGCCCGCCTTGAGGGACAACTGCGCACACTTGCCTCGCAGGGCTGGCGCCTTCGGATCACCACGTCGCGCCGCACACCGATCGGCATCGTCGCGCAGTTCCGCAAGATGGCCGACGAGACCGGCGGCCAGTTCTGGGCGGGCGCTCGGGATGGCCCGAACCCCTACCTAGCCTGGCTGTTGTTCTCGAAGAGCGCGATCGTGACCGAGGACAGTTCCAATATGCTGTCGGAAGCCGCATGGCACGGCCTGCCCATCCACATCGCCCCGCTGGAAGGCTATGCACCCAAGTTCACGCAGCTGCACGAGAGCCTGATGGCGCGCGGGGCGGCGCGGCGGTTTACGGGGGCGCTTGATCAGTGGACGTACGAACCCCTGCGCGAAGCAGACCGCGTGGCAGACCTGATCGTGGCCAAGCTGCTCGAGCGCCATCCCGCACCCGCCTTCAGTCCCGGTGTGGCCGCGCCCGACTGGCTCAGCTGACCCTCAGCCGTCCGTCAGCTCGCTCCGGATCTGGTCGAGCAGGTTCAGTTCTTCAGCATGTACATGACCATCCGCCAGCATGATTTGCTGACAGGCCAGTACGATCTCAAGCTGCGCCTTTGAAGAGCGCGACACGACCTCGTCAATCGCCGCGCGGATTTGATCGCCGGTCGGACGCAGGCGGCGGACGAGGCCCTGCAGCTTCTGCATCCGGGGATCGTCGAGCTCGATACCGAGCAGTTCGGCGCGGTGGCGAACAAAGGCGGTGATCGCGTCCGTTTCGGTCAGTGACACCTGGCCATCGGACTCTGCCATGGCAGTCAGCAGCGTCAGCTCATTGCGCAATTGCTGCCGCAGCAGGCAATAGGCCTGGTCCGGCGGCGGCCAAACGCCCGACGGCGCCGCGCTGGTCGATGCAAGTAGCAGGGCGTCCGGCACGCTGAGGCCGAATATCCCGGCAAGGAAAGCGGCCGGGGGCTCGAAGACGTCGCCGTTCATGTCCATGCAGTATTTGATGCGGTCGGCCCGGAAACTCATCACTTCCCGGGTCTCCGCGCAGCGCGCATGCAGAAGGATGCGCGATTCGGGCGTGCGTTTGAGGGCCCATACGGTGATCCTGCGGAGGCTTTTGACCCCTTCGGCATTGATATAGCAGATGACGAAGCTCTGTCCCTGAGCGTCGGGGCTCTCGTCCAGCACCGTACCCTCCGGATGCGGCTCTCCGGCATCCAGGATGCGCGTCGGCAGAGCCGGCTCGAAGCTAACGTCGAGCATCGGCGCCGGCTGCTCGTCCGCCTTCTGAAGCAGGAACTCTGATAGCAGTGATTTCAAGCTCATAGACGTCTCCCCTGGCCACGCGGGACGCTAGCCTCAGCCGCTCAATCGTCAACTGGCTTTGCCGAACAATCTCCGGGTGAGGGTTATGCGAAAGCCGGGGACGGGCTCAGGAAGCCGCCACCCGCGCGTCTTCCGGCAGGGCCCGGGCGATGAAACCACCGCCGAGGATGCGCGTGCCGCCTTCGGGGTCGTACAGCACGGCGGCCTGGCCGCGCGCGACGCCTTCTTCCGGCGTGGCGAAGAAGACCGCCGGAAGGCCGTCCTCAAATCCCAGCCGGCCGGGGACCGGC
>JBGTKN010000285.1:0-1575 GCA_041744615.1 Hyphomonas sp.
GGCCGGCTGAAATCATGTAACGGAGCATGGCGTCGTGTCTTTCCAATCTGGCGTTTGAAAGGGAGGCTAAATATCCCGGGGGCGCAGTTCGATGTCGGTCGTGACCGGCGAGTCCCGGCGCCCGGCATCCTCGACGACCCGGAACTCCGCGCTGCAGGTTTCAGCCGTGAACGTCGTGCGCAGGTACCCGCGCTGGCGGCCATTGAGGTGGGCAACGTGCGGGTTGGCCGAACGCACCTGTTCCATATCCCGCGCCCAGGGGCAGCCTGATGAAATCGGCCCGCCAACAAGTTCGTGGCCGACGCGCTTCGAGCTTAGGTCGAACGGTTTCTGGTAGATCGTGGAGGCCATCGCGGTATGCCAGTCGCCGGTCAGGAGGACCGGGTTCGAGACGCCGTCTGCCAGCATGTCAGAAAATTCCTGGCGCGCCGCGGGATAGCCGTCCCAGCTGTCCTGGTTGAAGACCGCCGCTTCCGGCGCCTCGGTATAGCGGTAAGGGGTAAACCAGACCTGCGTGGCGAGGACATTGAACGGCGCCTCGGAGCGCTTGAGCGTGCGCTTCAGCCAGGCCTCCTGGTCCTTGCCCAGCATCCTGCGGTTTTCTGCGAAGGCTTCCTCGCAGTAAGGTTTGCGGCCATCGCCGCAGGCCTGATCTGAGCGGAACTGGCGCGTGTCGAGCATGTGAACCTGGGCCGGCCCCAGCCTGTAGGCGCCGTAGAGCTGCAGGCCTGAATTGAGACCGGAGATGACCGGCGGCTTCTCGATCGGCATGTGTTCGTAATACGCCTGCAACGCGGCCAGCTTACGGACGAGGAATTCGGTATGGGTCTGCTTTTCCGGGTCCTGAGGCGTGTTGCCGGCCCAGTTGTTGTCAATCTCATGATCGTCAAACGCGACGATCCAGGGCGCTGCAGCGTGCGCCGACTGAAGATCGGGATCTGAACGGTAGAGGGCGTGACGGTTACGGTAGTCCCATAGCGTTACAATTTCAGGGCTGTTGTGCTGTCGCACGGTTTCGAAGAGCCGGCGCTCGCCGCCCCCGACCGCCCGCATCTGCGCGCCCAGCGTGCCCGCGCCGCCTTCATAGATATAGTCGCCGGTATGCAGCACGCAGTCCGGCTGCCATTCGGCCATGTCGCGGTAGGCGGCGTAGTATCCCGCTTCGTAGTGCTGGCAGTAGGCGAGGGCTATCTTGGTCTGCTGGCCTTTCGGGTCGGCGGTCCGTGTGCGCCCGACCGGGCTCTCGTCGGTGCCATGGGAGAACTGGTACCAGTACTCGCGCCCCGGTTCGAGCCCGCGTGCCGCAAAGTGGACAGAATGCGCCTCGGCGGGCACTGCCAGGACGACTTCGTCAATCAGGACATCTTTCAGTCCAGGGTCACGTGCAAGCCGGACGCGGACCTCTGCAGGCTCAGGTGCCATGCCGCCGCCGTTCAGAGGATCGGGGGCAAGCCGTGTCCAGAGGATCACCTGATCCGGGCGGGGCGAGCCGGAGGCGACGCCCAGGGAGAAGTAACCCCCGTTGGCGGCGGCCATGGCTCTCTGGTCGACCAGAGACAGGCCGAGCAGGGCCGT
>JBGTKN010000286.1:0-5471 GCA_041744615.1 Hyphomonas sp.
AATATTTTCGACTTGTATTGCCCCGAGCAAAGGTATCGATTGGATGAGTCAAATCACTGCGGAACAGCTGGCTCAACGCATTTTTGATGTGGGCCTGATGGGCTCAAAAGACGTTGAAAACGTGTTGCAGGCGGCGGGCGGACGTGGCCGCTGCAGCGCTGGCCGGTGTCGCGGGCGAGATCGAGATTGCCGCGATGGACCTCGGCGACCTCGCCAGCGTTCACCGCTTCGCCGACCATTATCTCGAGACAGGCCGCGGGCTGAATGTGCTGATCAACAATGCCGGCATCATGGCGCCGCCCCTCGCCCGCGTCGGCAACGGCTGGGAAAGCCAGTTTGGCACCAACCATCTCGGCCACATGGCGCTGGCGATGAAGCTCGCCCCGGCGCTTCAGGCCGCCGAGGGCGCACGCGTGGTCGCACTCTCCTCCACCGGGCATGTCCGCTCCGACGTCATCTGGGATGATCCGAACTACACCACGCGAGCCTATGACAAATGGGAAGCCTACGGCCAGGCCAAGTCCGCCAACGCACTCTTTGCCCTCGGCGTCGACCTGCTCGGACGGGATGTCGGCGTGCGCGCCTTCTCCGTACACCCGGGCGGCATCTTCACGCCGTTGCAGCGCCACCTGACGGATGAGGAAATGGCCGCGCTCGGCTGGAAGAATGCCGACGGCACCATTCCGCCCGCTGTGCAGGCGATGTTCAAGACGCCGGAACAAGGCGCCTCGACGACCGTCTGGGCCGCCACCTCGCCGAAGCTGGCCGGCAAGGGCGGCGTCTATTGCGAGAATGCCGACATCGCAAAGCTGGCCAGTGCCGACAGCCAGCGCTGGGAACATGCCCGCGAGTGGATTGCGGACGATGCAAAAGCCGAGAAGTTGTGGGCGATGAGCGAGGCGATGCTGGCGGATGCCTGACAGGAGTTCTGCCTGCGCGCGATTGACGTCGGGCGCCCGCTGTCGCACCTGAAGCCGCAATGACGCACGAGACATCCGCCCCTGCTCCGGTCCCGGCTTCCCGCCGTGGCCTGTACATCGGGCTTGGCTTGCTGGCGGCCGTGCTCACGGTCTTTGCGCTCGGAAAACTTGGCCATTTGCCCGGACTGGAGCAGGCTGAAGCCTGGCTGCGCAACCTCGCCGGAAGTCCCTGGGGCCTGCCTGCCGTAATCTTCGTTTTCTGTATCGCGGCCTTTCTCGGTGTGCCCCAGTTTGCGCTGATCGCGGCGGCGGTGGCAGTCTTCGGCCCGTTGATAGGCGCCGTCTATGGATGGGTTGCCAACATGCTGTCCGGCGCGCTGACCTTCTGGATCGGAAGGGCGGGCGGCGAGGCCGCCGTCCGCCGCTATGCCGGCCCGCGCGCCAGGAAACTGTCGGCCCTGATCGGCCGCAACGCCCTGCTCGCGAGCGCCATCGTCCGCACGGTGCCGGCCGGACCATTCCTGATCGTCAACATGGTGTTCGGGGCAAGCGCGGCGAAGTTCCGCGACTATTGGATCGGCATGGGCCTCGGCATCCTTCCCAAGATTGCGCTCGTCGCCGTCGGCTGGAAAACCGCAGTGTCAGCCTTCGAAGGCAACCCTGTGACCGCCATAGCCTTCGGCTTAGCAGCCCTCGCGCTGTACCTCGGGGTCGCGCTCTTCGTTGTCCGGCGGGCCCGGCGCGCTTGGCAAGATATTCCTGAAGCCACCCCCCTCACGATTGACAGCGGGCAGAAACACGGCGAATAAAGCGCCGATGCGCAAACTCTTGCCCCTTCTTCTGCTGCTTACCGGCCCCTGGCCGGAGCCGGTCGCCCCCACCTGAGGGGCGCACGCGCGGCCAGGGGATGTTGTTCCATTAAAGCCCCTTCCCAAGAATCCACCGCAGAGCCGCCACCCCATGACCTCGAAATCCACCGCGAAACCCGCGCCGAAACCCCGCATCTTCATCTTTGACACGACCATGCGCGACGGCGAGCAATCGCCCGGCGCCTCGATGACGCACAATGAAAAGCTCGAACTCGGAAACCTGCTCGAGGAGATGGGCGTCGACATCATCGAAGCCGGCTTCCCGGCCGCCTCCGAGGGCGACTTCGCCGCTGTCAGCGCCATCGCCGCCCAATCAACGCGTGCCGTCATTTGCGGCCTCGCCCGCTCCACGCCCGCCGATATCGAGCGTTGCGGCGAAGCGGTGCGCAAGGCGGCGCGCCCGCGCATCCATACCTTCATCTCCACCAGCCCCGTGCATATGAAGCACAAGCTGAAGATGGGTCCGAACGCCGTGCTCGAAGCGGTCGGCCGCTCGGTCAGCCAGGCGCGCAATCTCGTGGACGATGTCGAATGGAGCGCGGAGGACGCCACCCGCACCGAATTCGACTTCCTGTGCAAATGCATTGACGCCGCCATCGCGTCCGGCGCTACCACGATCAACGTGCCTGACACTGTCGGCTATTCGCACCCGGACGAGTATGGCGCCCTGATCCGCAGGCTGATCGAAAACATTCCGAACTCGGACAAGGTGATCTGGTCCACGCACTGTCATAACGACCTTGGCCTCGCGGTGGCCAACTCTCTGGCCGGCATGTCCAACGGCGCGCGCCAGATCGAGTGCACGATCAACGGCCTCGGTGAGCGCGCGGGTAACGCCGCGCTGGAAGAGATCGTGATGGCAATGAAGGTGCGCGGCGACACGCTGCCCTACGAGACAGCCATCGACACGAGCTACCTCGCCCGCGCGTCTGGAATGGTCAGCCGGATCACCGGCTTCCCTGTCCAGTACAACAAGGCCATCGTCGGCAAGAACGCTTTCGCGCATGAGAGCGGCATCCACCAGGATGGCATGCTTAAGAATGCCGAGACTTACGAGATCATGA
The DNA here is from genome assembly GCA_041744615.1 of Hyphomonas sp. GTDB lineage: Bacteria > Pseudomonadota > Alphaproteobacteria > Caulobacterales > Hyphomonadaceae > Hyphomonas. The sequence continues at coordinate 2,854 of JBGTKN010000286.1, forward strand.
AGCCGGAAGATGTCGGCGTTGCGAAAACCTCGCTGGTGATGGGAAAGCTGTCAGGTCGCAACGCCTTCCGTGACAAGCTGGAATCGATGGGTTACTTCATCGAGGGCGATGCGCTGAACGACGCGTTCAAGCGCTTCAAGGATCTCGCCGACCGCAAGAAGCACGTGTTCGATGACGATATCATCGCGCTGGTGGACGAGCAGCTCGCTGCCGAGGGCGAGCGGATCGCGTTCAAGCGGTTGCGTGTTGTGGCCGGCACCGATGGTCCGCAGACGGCCGAAATCGATCTCGTCGTCGACGGCGAGGAAAAATACGCCATCGCGCGCGGCAATGGCCCGGTCGATGCCGTGTTCAACGCCATCCGCCAGATCGTGCCGCACCAGGCTGTGCTGGAGCTCTACCAGGTGCATGCCGAGACCGGCGGCACGGATGCGCAGGCGACTGTGTCGGTGCGTCTCAACGGCGACGGCATCATGGCGACCGGCCGCTCGTCGGATCCGGATACGCTGGTCGCCAGCGCCAAGGCTTACCTGCACGCGCTCAACAAGTTCGAAGTGCGCAAGGCGAAGCGGAAAGCGGCCTGACCTTCAGCCGTCGTTTTCGCCGAATCCTTCATCGATCAGGCGCGCAATGGCTTTCACCGCCTCGTCCGCCTGCGCGCCCCGGCCCTTGATCTCGACGACGCAGCCCGTGTGCGCGACGAGCATCAGAAGGTCCATGATCGAGCGCGCATCCGCCGTCTCGGTCTCGTGCGTGACGAACACCTGCGCGTCATATTCGGCGGCGAGTTTGGCGAGTTTGGCCGAAGCCCGGGCGTGAAGCCCCTTGCGATTGACGATGGTCGCACGCCGCGCGGCCGGAAACGGATCAGACATCAGCAGGACGGCAGTTTCGCGAGAACGTCGGAGGCGATGGTGATGTACTTGCGTCCACCTTCGGCGGCGTCCTGAGCACATTCCTCGAGCGAGAGGATATCCCGCGTCTGAGCCAGCTTTATCAGCATCGGCAAGTTGGCGCCGGAGACGATTTCCATCCGCGCGCGGCTTCGCAGCGACAGCACCAGGTTCGACGGCGTGCCGCCGAACATGTCGGTCAGCACGATCACGCCGCGTCCGGCGTCGCAGGCTTTCACCGCTTCGAGGATCGCTTCGCGCTTGATGTCGAGGTCTTCATCCGCGTCGATGGATACGGCACGCGTGCGCCGGAGCCGGCCGACGACATGCTCTGCCGCCGCCACGAGCTCGTGCGCAAGTTTGCCATGGCTGACGACCACGATACCGATCATGTGCCTTCGGAACGGTTGGTTTCACTTAACAGGACTGTCACGTTGTCACGATGCTGCGGCGCGTCAAGGCGCATTCCGCCGAGCGGGCCACGCTTTCCTCAGCCGGTGTGGCCGAGACCCAACACATCATCCATGCCGTAAAGTCCGGGCGGCTGGACCACTGCCCAGGCGGCCGCCTGAACCGCGCCTTCGGCAAATACCGCCCGGTCCAGAGCCATGTGCGACAGACGCACCACTTCGCGCGGCGAGGCAAACATCACTTCGTGTTCACCATAAATACCCCCGGCGCGGCGCACAGCCATGCCGATCTCGCCTTCCTTCCGGGGCGCGTTCGCACCGAGATAAGGCTTCGCTAGAATGTCCTTCAGCGGCTTGCCGCGCCCGTCTGCAGCGGCGTCGCCGAGCATCAGCGCGGTGCCCGAAGGCGCGTCCACTTTCAGCCGGTGATGCGATTCCAGGATCTCGATGTCCCAGCCCTCCCCGAGACGCGATGCCGCAAGCCGGGTCAGCGCCTGAAGCAGGTTCACACCGACCGAAAAGTTGCCTGCCTTGACGATCGCGAACCGGTCGGACGCCGCCTGGATGACGATCTCCTGGTCCGGCGCAAAGCCCGTCGTGCCGATCACCACCGCGCGCACAGACGTGTTTCGCAGCGCGCCCAACGCGGCCAGGGTTGCCTCGGGCCGCGTGAAATCGATCCACACATCTGCGCCGCCTGCCGCTTCTGCCACGTCCGGCGACGGCCAGAGCCCCAACGCCCGCCGCCCGGCCAGCACACCGATGTCCTCGTCGAACACGCCCGCCGCCGCAACTTCGCTGCCGCCAGTCAGCATGCAGCCCCGGTCGATCGCCATGGCCGCCAGCTGTTGGCCCATGCGGCCCGCTATGCCGGCAACCGCCACCTTCAGCGCGTCATTGGACTTTGTCATTCCGGTGTTCCCCGATCGCGGCGTTCCTTCAGCTCATCCGAAAAGGCGCTCGCAAATACACCCGCCGGCAAAGCCACGACCCCGATACCCGCAATCGCGATGATTGCCGAGAAAAAACGCCCGAGCGGCGTGACCGGATAGACATCGCCGTAGCCGACCGTCGTCAGAGTCGCGACCGCCCACCAGATGGCGCGCGGAATAGACGCGAAGGCCTCTTGCCGGGCGCCGCCAACGCCCTCCACAAAATAAAGGAGCACGGCCGAAACATAGACTAGCGTCAGCGCCACCGCGAGACTGGTCAGGAGCTGAGAGGACGAGCGGCGCAGCGCCGCGCCCAGCGCGTCGAAGGCGGGAACGAAGCGCGCGATCTTGATCAGCCGCGCCAGGCGCAGCACGCGCAGCAC
>JBGTKN010000287.1:0-13289 GCA_041744615.1 Hyphomonas sp.
TGGGCGCCGAGGGATGGGCTGTGGCGATCCACTATCGCGGCTCGAAAGCCGGCGCTGAAGAGGCGGCCGCCACGATCCGCAAAGCGGGCGGGCGCGCCGAACTCCTTGCCTGCGATCTCGCGGATGAGGCGGCCCGCGCGGGCCTCGTCGACGAAGCGGCCCGCAAGCTTGGCCGCCCGGTCACGCTGCTCGTCAACTCCGCCTCCACTTTCGCGGATGATACGGCCATAGATCATTCGCGCGCTGACTGGGACTACCACTTCGAACCCAATCTCCGTGCGCCTATCCATCTCGCCCAGCAACTCGCCCGCGCGCTTCCGGCCGGTGAGAAGGGTCTCATCGTCAACCTGATCGACCAGCGCGTCTGGAAGCTCACGCCGCAGTTCTTCACTTACACACTCTCGAAGGCGGCGCTCTGGCAGGCGACACAAACGCTGGCCCAGGCGCTCGCGCCAAACGTCCGCGTCAATGCCATCGGCCCGGGCCCGACGCTGCAGAGCATCCACCAGTCCGCCGAGGTCTTTGCCGCTGAAACCGCAGCGACTCTCACCGGTGAAGGCTCCAGCCCGGACGAGATCGTCCGGGCCCTGCGCTATTTCGTTTCCGCCACCAGTGTCACCGGTCAGATGATTGCCTCCGACGGCGGCCAGCATCTCATGTGGCAAACGCCCGATACCCAGATCTGAGGCCTTCAATTGAATTTCGGTTCCGACACGATAGCCCCTGCTCATCCCGCAGTCCTTGATGCGCTGGCGCGCGCCAATACCGGCTATCAGCCAAGCTATGGCGATGACGCGGTGATGAAGCGCGTGCGTATCCTCCTTGAGCGGACATTCGAGACCACAGATCTAGACTTCTGGATCGTCGCCTCCGGCACCGCGGCAAATGCGCTTGCGCTGTCCTGTTTCTGCCCTCCGACCGGCGCCATACTCTGCCACCGCGAAGCGCATATCGAGACCGATGAACGCGGCGCCCCGGAATTCTTCACCGGCGGCGGCAAGCTGCATCTCCTCCCCGGATTCGGCGCCAAGATCGATTTCGCCGTGATGAAGGACCTGCTGGACGATTTTGATCCGCGCTTCGTGCACCAGACCCCGCCCAGCGTCGTGTCGCTGACCAATCTGACCGAATGCGGCACCGCCTACTCGGTCGACGAACTCGCCGCACTGGCGCAGAAAGCCCGGCGCGCCTCCCTTGTCGTACACCTCGATGGCGCCCGCCTCGCCAATGCGCTCTCCGCAACACGCGCCACGCCGGCAGAGATGAGCTGGAAGGTCGGCGTCGATGTGCTGACGCTGGGGCTGACCAAGACCGGGGCAATGGGATGCGAGATCATTCTCCTGTTCGGCAAGGCGCGGGAGAAGATGCCGGAACTGCGTGCACGTTCGAAACGCTCAGGTCACATGCCGCCTAAGATGCGCTATCTCGCGGCGCAGGCAGAAGCCTTGCTGGACGGCGGGCTCTGGCTGCAGCTGGCCGGCCATGCCAACGCGATGGCGCGGAAACTTGCTTCGGTGTTCACCGATGTTCGCTACGATCTCGCTTATCCGGTAGACGGAAATGAAGTGTTCGTGATGCTCGCACCGCCAGACATCGATGTGCTGAAAGAAGAGGGCGCGCAGTTCTATGAATGGCCCGGCGGCTCAAGCCGCTTCGTCTGTTCCTGGATGACCACGGACGCCGATATCGCGGCGTTCCATTCGGCCTTCCACCTTCCTACGCGGAAGTAACGCCACGGCTGAGCCAGCCCTGGAGGTGGCGCATCGTGGCGCTGGAATTGATCGGGGCGGAGATCACGCCGCCGAGCAGTTCCTGGTGCAGGCTCATCACCAGCATTGGCGACAGCGTGGCTAGAGCCGCGGCGCGCAGTTCCGCTTCGTCTTCCGGCGCGCCGGGCGTGCCCCGCAGTTTTTCGCTCACGGCTTTCAGTGCCGGTTCCAGCACCTTTTCCAGATAGGCCTTGCCGGCGCATTCATCCGCGAGGCCCTCGATCAGGCCGAAGGCGTGCGCGCGGGTGAAGCCGCCGAGTTTCATGCCGGCTTCGGAGATCCGGAAGTATTCCTCGAACGCGATGGCGGGGCTCGCGGAGGGCGTTGCCACCATCGCCCAGAGCGGCGTCGCGCGCCGGCCGATGTTCTCCAGAATCTCGACGACGAGTCCCTGCCGGTCGTTGAAATAATGGCGCAGCGTCGGCTCAGACTGATGCACGGCCATCGCAAACTGGCGCAGCGACGGGCGGCGTAGGTCGGCCGACAGCGCGAAATCGGTCAGTGCATTCAGCAGCGCCGCGCGTTTCTCGTCAAAGTCGTGATTGCGGGCTCCGGCGGGTCTGGGCATTTTTCACTTCCAGTCGGGTATTGGATAGGGACAAACGGAGATGGTCACGTTCAGGAAGCCCCGTTATCCGTATATCTACTGACCCCATGTCAGGTATGTCTGCCGCAAACCCGGCAGAGGCGAAAATTAGGACCAGAAGGCCTGTAAGCCGGGTTCTGTTCGCCCCTTGCGAGGTCTGGCAGCCATTCCTCTGGGACGTTCATTGCTGAACGCCTCACGCGACACACCCGGGGCACGGGCATAAGACGGCCCATATGTGCCCCCTACTTGGTCTTGCTCCAGGCGGGGTTTGCCTTGCCAGCCCTGTTGCCAGGCCTGCGGTGGGCTCTTACCCCACCCTTTCACCCTTTCCCCTTGGCCGAAACCGCGAGGTGGTTTGCTTTCTGTGGCACTTTCCCTCGGCTTGCGCCGGGCGGCCGTTAGCCGTCGCCCTGTCTCGTTGGAGCCCGGACTTTCCTCCAGTATGGAGTTACCTCCATACCAGCGGCTGCCCGGCCTTCTGGTCCAGAGGCGGAGTATAGGGGATGGGACGCTGAGGGGGAAGGGCGCCAGTGGCATGCGCCTGCGGGGCGCCCCCGGGCATGGTCGCCTAACAATTCATTAACGCCTTGCCCCGAACTTTGCGGATGCGGCGGCGCATGCCAGAAAGGTCAGGCATGACGATTGACTGGAAAACCGACATGATCGAACCGGTGCGGCGGGCGGTGATCCGTCTGTTCCGGCCGGATGTGCGGATCGTCACCGGGGGCATCGCCTTCTATGCGCTGTTCTCGATCTTTCCGCTGATCTACCTGACGCTGACCTTACTAACTGTCTTCCTGCCGCCCGAGCTCGCGGTGCAGCTCGCCACGCCGATCAGCAATTTCTTCAGCCAGAATGTCGAAGCGCTGTCGACGGCGGATGTCGATGTGATCCGCAAGATGACGCCGGTGGGTCTCAGCTTGCGGGCACTGGGCGCAGTCATCCTTGTGCTGATCACCGCCACCTCGGGCGCCAAGGCGGCGATCACTGGCATCCGGATGATTGCGGGGACGGTCGGACGCACGCGATTTGCGCGCTTCCAGGGTATATCGCTGTTGCTGACCGGCGCGCTGGTGCTGCTCGTCTGGCTGCTCGGCGCGCTGCAGCTGATCATCACGGTTGTTTCCGCCGAGGGCGGCTACGAAATCGGCCGGTTCGCAGCCGAGATCGCGACAATTGCCGATACCTTGTGGATTTCCAAGGCGATTGCGGGCTTTGCAATCTTCTACCTGATCCTCGTGCTCAGCTTGCGCGGACATGTGAACAGGGGCACGCGGGCGATCGCGGCCGGCGCGGCGGCGGGTACGGTGGCCTTCGTCTTCGTGACGTTCCTGTTTCAGCTTTACCTGAACTATTCCGTCCTCGGAACACTCTACGGAGCGCTTGCTTCGTTGATCCTCGGCTTTGTCTGGCTGTCGGCCTCGGTGATGTCGCTGCTGCTGGGCGCGGCGCTGGCAGCAGAATGGTCTCAGGCCTGGGGCGAGGAAGCGCCCACATAGGCCTCGGCAACATGTGCCAGCCGGCGCAGGGTACGCGCGTCCGCCATGCCGGTGATCGCATCCGGCAGAAATCGGCGCTGGAAGGCGCGCAGCGCGGCGGTCACATCGGTGATGTCATATCCGATGGCGCCAAGCTGGCGGTTGAGACCGCCCGGATCGCCGCCCATCCAGACGCAGCCCGCGCCGGACGCTTCTTCGGGCCAGAGGCCGATGCCTGACGCGGCCAGTCGCGGCCAGGGGAAATGCTCTCCCGGATCGATCTTGCGCAGCGGGGCAATGTCGGAATGGCCGACAATGCGGACCTGGGGAATGGCGTGGCGAAGGATGAGCTGTCCGGCGAGTTCAATAACCGCCTCGATCTGCACGTCCGGATAGGGCGGCAGCTGTTTGCCGGGCAAGGGGAAATCATGGCCGCCATTGACGATCTCCAGGCCGACGGAGCGCGAGTTGAGATCGTCGTCGCCTTGCCAAGTGGAGACACCGGCATGCCAGGCGCGGCGGGATTCCTCGACGAGGCGGGCAATGCGGCCGTCTTCCCAGATCATGTAATGGGCGGAGACTTTGGCTTCCGGATCGCGCATCCGGTCCAGCGCCGCCTGACCCGATTGCATCCCAGTATAGTGGAGGACGAGCAGGTCCACCGTGTGGCGGCGCTCATCGTGATTGGGGCTCGGCGTCTCTTCGAGGCGCATCAGGAATCTCCGGAAGCGTACTTCTTTCCGAGGGCCGCTTCAGGAAGCACGCTATTCGGCCTGATCGCAATGAGGAAGACCCCGGCGAGCGAAACTGCCCCGCCGATGACCAGTTTCCATGTGAAAGGCTCATTCAGCAGTGTCACGCCGAAGAGTACGCCCCAGAGCGGCGTCATCAAGGTGAGCGGCGAGAGGAGCGATACGTCGTGGCGTTTCAGAAGGGTGTAGAAGGCTGAGTGGGCGAAAATCGACACGCCGACGATGGCGAAGAGGCTGGCGAGCCAGACCTGCCAGCCGCCGGCCATATAGGCGTCGACCTGGCCGGTTTCGAGCACCGCGGAGATGGCAAAGAGCGGCGCGAAGCTGAACAGGCCGACCCAGGCGGAAAGGTTCAGGGGATGCATCTGCGGCATGCGCTTCATCACGATGCCGCCCGCCGAGCCGAGCAGGGCGGCGAAGAAGATGAGCAGCAGGCCGAAAGACAGGCTGAAGGAGTCCGGATCGAAGGCGATCACCACGACGCCGGCGAAGGCGAGTGAAATGCCGAGCGCGCGGCGCCAGCCAATCTTCTCGCCAAGAAAAACCATGCTTAGTATCGTCGACAGCGGCACACCAAGTTGACCGGTCACGGCGGCGGCAGAGACATCGGCGTTCGCCAGGCCGACGAAGAGGAGGCCGAAGTTCAGACAGCCGATCAGCATGGCGATCAGGAACAGGGTGCCGAGATTCTTCGGTATCGGTCGCAGGAACGGGATCAGCAGGACCGCGACGCCGAGGAAGCGGATCGCCGCAAAGAACAGCGGCGGCACGGAGAAATCCGAGACGACCCAGCGGGTCATCACGAGGTTCACGCCCCAGACGAAGCAGATCAGAAAGAGAAGGCCGAAGTCACGCGCAGACATGCTCCGGCCCTATCAGTCTTTTCCCGGCCCGGGCAGGGGGGACGCGGCGTGAACTTGGCAGCGCTGCTTGGCTTGTTCGCGGCGTTTTCCGGAAAACCGGTTCCTACTTTTCGGAACGCCGCTTTAGGCGCGCCCGAGCCGGTTCACCGGGAGCTTGAGATAGACATGACCGTCTGCCTCCGCAGGCGGCAGGGCGCCGGCGCGGATGTTGACCTGCAACGAGGGCAGGATGAGGCGCGGGGCGGCAAGCGTCTTGTCGCGGGTCTCGCGCATGTCGACGAAATCGTCCTCGGTCACGCCGTCATGGACGTGGATGTTGCGGGCGCGCTCCTCGGCGACAGTGGTTTCCCAGAGGAAGGTCTCGCGGCCTTTCGGCAGGTAGTCATGTCCGACGAAGAGGCGGGTCTTGGGGGGGAGGGCGAGGATCTTGCGGATCGAACGGAAGAGCGTCGCCGCGTCGCCGCCGGGAAAGTCGGCGCGGGCGGTGCCATAGTCCGGCATGAACAGCGTGTCGCCGACGAAGGCCATGTTGTCGATCAGGTATGTCACGCAGGCGGGCGTGTGGCCGGGCGTGTGGAGCACGCCGATCTCGAGATTGCCGAGCGGGAGCGTGTCGCCCTCGTTGAGAAGGACGTCGAAGGCGCTTGCGCCTGGTGAATCGTCCGCCGTGCCGAACAGGGGCAGGAAGGCTTTCTGCACCTGGGTGATGTGCGCGCCGATGCCGATCTTCGCACCCGTCTTGCCGCGCAGATAGTCGGCGCCGGAGAGGTGGTCGGCATGGGCATGGGTGTCGAGGATCCAGTCGACCCGCAGGCCGAGTTCGGTGGTAGCGGCGAGGACCACGTCGGCCGAGGCCGTGCTGAGGCCGGCCGCGTTGGGGTCGAAGTCGAGCACGGGGTCGATGATGGCGGCGGCAAGGGTCGCGGGATCCCAGACGAGATAGGTGACCGTGTTGGTGTCCGCGTCGAAGAAGGCTTTGTGGTTTGCCATGGTGAGTGCTCCTCTGTTGTGACCTCTATATATTAGTACTTGCTAATTTAGCAAGACCTAATATATAGAGCTCATGAAAGCCATGACCCTTGATCCTGCCCAGTTCCGCGAACGTGCCGGTGAAGCTGCGAAGCTTCTGCGCACGATGTCCAACGAACACCGCCTAATGATCCTCTGCCGTCTTGGCGAAGGGGAGATGTCGGCCGGAGAATTGCTGGCGGGGACGACCTTGTCCCAGTCTGCGCTGTCGCAGCACCTCGCAGTGCTGCGGGAGGACGAACTGGTGACGACGCGGCGAGCGGGACTGAACGTCATCTACCGGATCGCGGACCCGTCCGCGTTGAAAGTCATCGAAACGCTGGCAGCGATTTTCTGCCCCGAGGAGTGAAAACCATGAGTGTACTGACTAAAATTGATTCGAAGACGGTTGCGGACGGACTGAAATCCGGAAAGTTTCATCTGATCGACATCCGCGAGGCGGACGAGTTTGCGCGCGAGCATATTTCCGGCGCGGTGTCGATTCCGCTGTCCAGCGTCGAGCAGGCGGACGTCAAACTGGAAGCCGGTCGCACGGCCGTTTTCCATTGCAAGAGCGGCATGCGGACCGAAGCGAACTGCGCGAAGCTTGCCGCGCGCGTGGACGGCGAGGCGCTGATCCTCGACGGCGGCCTGGACGCCTGGAAGAAAGCCGGGTTGCCGGTGAAGGACAATGCGAAAGCGCCGCTGCCGATGAACCGACAGGTGCAGATAACGGCGGGCACGCTAGTGCTGGCGGGCGTGCTGATCGGAACGTTCGTGCATCCGGCGGGCTATGCCCTGCCGGGCTTCATTGGCGCGGGTCTGATCTTTGCGGGCCTCAGCGGCTGGTGCGGCATGGCGAATGTGCTGGCGGCGATGCCTTGGAACAGGACGGCCTGAGCAGCGTGTCATGATTGAACTCACCATCACCGTCATGGTTGCAGCGCTGCTCAGCGGCGCTCTTGTCGGCCTGTTGCTCGGCACTTTCGGGGGCGGGGGATCGGTGCTGGCGGCGCCGCTTCTGCTCTACGCGGTGGGTGTCACCGATCCGCACCTGGCGATCGGCACTTCGGCGGCGGCCGTATCCGCCATCGCGCTCGTCAGCCTGACCGGCCATTGGCGGGCGGGACGCGTGAAGTGGCCTTGTGCGACGGTCTTTGCGCTGGCGGGCATCATCGGTTCCCTAATCGGTTCGACGCTGGCGCTGCGCGTGCCTGGCGATCTGCTGCTGTTTGCCTTTGCCTTCGCGATGGCGGCCATCGGTCTGTCAATGCTACGCAGGCCCAAAAGCGAGGGCGACCCGAATGTGCATATCACGCCGAAGCTGATGGCGCGGATTGCGCCGATGGGCATTGGAGTCGGCGGCGCGGCCGGGTTCTTCGGCATCGGCGGCGGCTTCCTGATCGTGCCCGGCCTCATGATGGCAACTGGCATGACGCTGGCGAACGCGACTGCGTCTTCGCTTGTGTCGGTGGCCGTGTTCGGAGCGTCGACCGCCTCGAATTATGCGCTGCACGGCGAGGTCGACTTCCGGCTGGTGGGGCTCTTGCTGGCGGGCGGGGCGCTGGGCGGCGGCCTCGGCATCCTGGTTTCGCGGGCGCTGGCAACCCGGGTACTTCTCGCGCGTTCTGCCTTTGCGCTCATGATTGTCGGCGTGTCGGTCTATGTCGGGTGGAAAGCCGCCGCGGCGCTGGGCTGGGCGGGATAGATCAATCGCAGTGCGGCCTGCGAAAGGTTGCTAATTCCGCCTTAAAGCGCTGATATAGAACTGATCGTGGGTCGATGGGCCAGCGCGTATCGCGCGGCTACAAGGGAGAGAGCGGATGAGCCTGATCTGGTGGATACTGCCTTCGGTGGCTGGCGTTCTCGGCCTGATTCTCCTGTTTGCGGGCTTTGCCAAGATGGCAGGGCTCAAACCCTTCGCCGGCGTGGCGCGCCTTGCCTTTGGGACGGGCTTTCTCGGCTTGGCAGGCGTAATCGCCTTCGCGGGCCTGAATATTCAGACCTACAAACGCCTCACCTATGAGCGCCCGGTGGCGACGGTGAAGTTCACCGCCGTGCCCGACCAGACCGACTCCTACCGGGCCGATGTCGTGTTTTCCGATGGCCGCACGCTGCTTCAGGCCGATGGCACCGCGCCGGTATTTCGCGGCAACGAGTGGCAGATTGGCGCCAAGGTTATCAAGTTCAAACCGATGGCCAATATCCTAGGCTATGATTCGATCTACCGGCTGGAGCACATGCGGTCGCTGGACGCGATGCAGTTTTCCTCCGACGTCGTGACCGAAGGCAAGATCGACGGGTTGAAGATCGTCACCGAAGAGCCAGGCATCGATGTCGGCGGTCTTGCGGCGCGGTACGGCTCCAGCTTCGGTATCGACGCGGAATATGGCTCGGCCACTTACCAGCCGATGGGCGACGGGTTCGAGTATGAAGTCTCGATCACCCAGGACGCGCTGATCGCGCGCCCGAACGAGGCGACCCGTGCGAAGATCCAGCGCGGCGCCTATCCTGGCTTCAAGCCGATCAACGGTTCCAACGGATGAATCCCTGGGAGCGTTATGTCGTTCCGAACCTGATCGCGTGCGCCTGTTCGACGCGCCCGATCATGAAGCAGCGGGCAAAGGTTGTTCCACAGGCGGAAGGAATTGTCCTGGAACTCGGTTGCGGGTCGGGTACCAACTTCGCGATGTATGATGCCGACAAGGTCGAGAAGCTCTACGCGTTGGAGCCCGCGCCCGGGATGATCGTCAAGGCGAAGCGCACGGCGGGCGAACTTGGTATCGGCAAGAGTATCGAGTTTCTCGAGACCGGCGCCGAAAACATTCCGCTCCCGGACAAATTGGTCGATACGGCCGTGATTACTTTCGTGCTGTGCACCATCCCTGACTGGGCAGGGGCCCTCGCCGAAACGCGGCGCGTGCTGAAGCCGGGCGGGAAGATCCTTTTCACCGAACACGGCCTCGCGCCGGACGAAGGCATTGCGAAATGGCAGCGCCGGGTGGAGCCCGTCTGGAAGCCGCTGGCGGGCGGATGTCACCTGACGCGCGATACGCTGGGCCTTCTGCGCGAAGGCGGCTTCCGCAGTGATGACGCCGAGACAATGTACCTGCCAAATACGCCGAAGATCGCCGGCTTTGTCAGCTGGGGTTCGGCAAGGGCTGCATAGTGCGCCGCCCGCCTTATCTGCCTTTCCTGAACGGACCGCTCAGCCTTGCGCCGGGGTTGAAGCCGATTGCACTAGAGCAATGGCTGTCGCCGGATACCGAAGCGCATGTGCTGCCGGAAAAGCGCGCCGTGATGCAGGGACATCGCAGTGAGGTGTATGGCGCTCGGGACGGGAGCGAGCTGGCGGCGTTGGAGCTGGCGTCTGCCGTGCACGCGGTAGCCGGACTGGGCGAAGACGACTGGGCGAGCGCGCTGGAAGGCGCAGCCAGCACAGTCTCCGATGACCTCTGTGTATTGATCAAGGACGGTAAAGGCCTCTGGCGCCTGGAAGCGGCGAGCCTGTGCGCGCCGACCTTCTGGCGGCTTGGCGAAAAGCTCGGCGAGCCGCTCGGCGGCCTGCACGGGCCGGTGCCGGGAGCGAACCCGGGCATGGTCTCGCGCATCCACCGGATGTTCGACGCGGTGCAGCCGGGGCAGGTGCTGGAACGGTTCAACTGGACCGTCCAGCCGGGCGCGGGACGGCATACTCCGGAGCAGGCGCCGTTCAAGAAGATGGCGGCGGACCTGCCATCGGTCGGCGCGCTGGACGCGCTCTGGTTTCGGGTAGAGCGGCAGACGATTTCGAAACTGCCTATCTCCGGCGCCGTGGTTTTCACGATCCGCGTGGCGATCGATCCCTTGCGGGCGGCGCTGGCGGACGCGGCGCATGTCGAGACGTTCCGCGCGGCCTGGGACGGGATTGATCCGGTGCTGGCGAACTACAAGGGCTGGCCGCATTACGAGCGTCTGGTTCGCGCGGCGCTTGCCGAGGCGAACTGAGGTATCCGGCCTTCCCGGCGCGCCCGCGATACCCTACATCGCAGGCACACGGCCCATTTCAAACAGAAAGTGAGACACGCCATGGACTTCCAGCAGATCCTTCTCGACCTCCAGAAACAGGCGAAACAGGCCGCCAGGGAACACGACCTCGAAGGAAAGCTGAAGAAGGGCAAGGACCTCGGCGAAGCCGCGCTGGAACGGCTGAAGACCGACCGGAACACGCAGATTGCGGCAGCGGGGGCAGGCGCGCTGATCACAGCGATGCTGCTGGGCACCAAGGGCGGACGCAGGTTCATCGGCGGCACGGCGAAGACCGGCGCGGTCGCAGGCCTTGGCGCGCTTGCCTACCATGCCTGGATGAAATCGCAGGGGCAGAAACCCGGTTCGAAATTCGAGCCTGCGCAGCTTGGCTATGTGACCGCGAAGAAGGCGGAGCCGGAGTTTGCCGAAGCGCTGGTGCGCACGATCGTGGCAGCCGCCTGGGCGGACGGCGTGCTCGACGAGGCGGAGAAAGTGGTAATCGACAGCGCGCTGAAGGAAGCCGGTGTCGGCGGCAAGGATCGCGCGATCCTCGAGAACACAAGGCCGGAAGCCGAGACGCTGGACAAGATTGCCGCCGGCGCCCTGTCGCCGAACCATGCGGCGCAGCTCTATACAGCGGCCTGCGTGGTGACGGGTGATTCGACGGCGGAGGAAGCGGGCTTTCTCGGGCGGCTGGCGGCGCGGCTCGGCATTGCCGAAGCGCATGCGGCGGCTATCCGGGCGGAAGCCAAAGGCTGATGCAGTACTGGTTGTTGAAGTCGGAGCCGGACGCCTGGAGCTGGGACCAGCAGGTGGCGAAGGGCGAGACGGGCGAGATGTGGTCCGGCGTACGCAATTATACCGCGCGAAATCACATGCGCGCGATGAAGCTGGGCGACCGGGCCTTCTTCTACCACTCCAACGAGGGCCTCGCAGTGGTCGGAGTGGTGGAAGTCTGCACGCTGTCGGCGCCTGATCCGACCACGGATGATGTGCGCTGGGACTGCGTGACGGTGAAGGCGCTAGCCCCGATGCCGAAACCGGTGACGCTGAAGGACGTGAAAGCCAATCCCAAGCTGGCAGAGATGAGCCTCGTTGCCTCGTTCCGGTTGTCGGTTCAGCCGGTGTTGCCGGCCGAGTGGAAGGAAGTCTGCCGGATGGGCGGAATGGACTGGAAGACGCTGAAGCCGGTGTGAACTCAGCGTCCTGCGGTTTTGCGGTAGAGCGAAATATGCATCCGACTCTCAGCGGTGAAAGCAGCGCGGTCCCATCCACCCCACCGGGCTTCCGGTGCAAGCCCGGCAAGGCGGGCCATCAGATCGATTTCCGATGGCCAGGCATAGCGCATGGGTAGCGGCGTCAGGCGCACACCCTCCGGCGTGAAACGCAGTTGCTGGTATTCAATCAGTTGCTTTACCGGATCATGGATCGTCGCTTCGAGGGTGAGCGAATGCCGGTCGAGATGCTTGGGTTTCAGGCCGCGATGATCCCGGAACTGGGCGATGTCAGGCACAAACGCCTCGACGAGGAATGCGCCGCCAGGCTCAAGCATGTCGGCCGCAATTTGGAAGCAGCGGAGCTGGGCTTCCTGGCTGGTGAGGTTAAACAAGGTGTTGAAGATGAGGAAGATGAAGCCGAAGCGGCCTTCCGCTCGGACTTCAGACATGTCGCCCATGGTGACCGGGATCGTATCACCGCCGGGCTTCTCGCGTAGCTTTGCCACCATTTGGGGTGAGGCTTCGATTCCAGAGATATCGCAGCCGCGCTGCGCCATGGGAAGGGCGACCCGGCCCGTTCCGATGGCAAGTTCGAGCGTGCGTTGGCAGCTGGCAAGCTCCGTCAACAGATCGACTGCCACGTCTGTTGTGCCAGGATCATGCAGGGCGTCATAGTCCTCAGCATTCAGTATGCCGAAGGTTTCGGGACCATATCCCTTCATAGGAAATCTTCGTTTGCAGTGTGGTCTTGCATCGATTCTGGCTAGCATGGATCGCCAAGTGAGGCGAGCGCGGAGCGGAGGCTCTATCCCCTGTGCCCGTCCTCGAAACCGGCCAGCGTCCATTCGGCAAAAGTCGCAAGGTTACCGCCGGTGAAGAGGAAGCCGGCGACGCCGGCGGCGCGGGCGGCTTCGAGGTCGGCTTCCTTGTCGCCGATCAGAAAGCTCTGCTCGCGCTTCACGGGAAAATCCGCCATCGCGCGCAGCAGCATGCCGGGCTTCGGCTTGCGGTCGAAACTGTCGCGCCGGTAGCGGGGGTTCTCGCCCTCTTCATGGTAGGGGCAATAGTAGATCCGGTCGATCCGGGCGCCCTGTTCGGCAAGGCGAGCCTCCATCCAGGCATGCAGGGCGTGCATGTCGTCTTCGGTGTAGTAATTGCGGGCGATTCCGGACTGGTTGGTGACGACGAAGACATACCAGCCGCGCGCATTGAAAGCGGCAATTGTCTCGGCCGCACCCTCGACGAACTCGAAATCCTCAGGCCGACTGACATAGCCCTTGTCGGCATTTATGACGCCATCGCGGTCGAGGAAAAGAGCGGGTCTATGGGCGGCCATGGCCTCCTCTTGACCGAGTCCGGAGCCGGCCGCAATCCTCGCGCCTGCGGCGAAGGGGCTGGACCCTCCCTTTCCGCTGCGCGAAGTTTTAGCCGTGAAGGGCCCCCAAGAGCCCTCGCGGACGGACAAACGGGAGGAACCCCTTCATGGAAGAATATATCCCACTGATCGTCAGCGCACTGGGCGGCACCGTGCTCGGGCCGATTGTGGCGCGGCTCACCGGCGGCAGCGGCACCGGGGGCGTGTTCGGCGGCATCCTCGGCGGCGTG
>JBGTKN010000288.1:0-2941 GCA_041744615.1 Hyphomonas sp.
GTGACCGCATAGAAGAGGAAGGCGATGACTGCCCAGGGCGCGGCCGGATAGCGCTCGCGCTGCGACAGCAGCCAGCCGCAGAGCACGATCAGTCCGGGCTTCACCAGCTCGCTGGGCTGGACCGAGAAGAGGCTGAAGCGAAACCAGCTTTGCGCGCCGTTCACTTCATGGCCGAAGGCGAGGATCGCCGCCATCAGCAACAGGGCGCCGGCGAACACGATGATGGCAAAGCGCCGCGCCCATTTGCGGCCGAGCGCGCTGAAGGCGAGCATGAGAGCGATGCCGATGGCGGCATGCGCCGCCTGCCTGTAGACGAAATGATAGGGATCGGCATACCCGATCCGGTTGGCCGCGGAGGGGCCGACGGCCAGCGACATCAGCAGGCCGATGGCGGCGAGCAGGGCGATCCCTGCAACAAGCCCCCAGTCCAGCGTGCGTCGCCATTCGGTGAACCAGGATGAATCCGAGCGCGATAGCAACGGCGCGGCGGAAGTATAGGTCACGCAGACTCCTTCAGCGGTGCGGGCATCATTGCCTTGACGAGGCTGCGGAAGATGTCGCCGCGGTGCTCATAATCCTTGAACTGATCAAAGCTGGCACACGCAGGTGAAAGAAGAATGACCGGCGAGGCGTCGCCGGACGCCCTTGCATCGCGGAAGGCCTGGTCAACCGCGCGGTCGAGCGTGCCGCACGCCTGAACCGGAACCTTGCCCTGCAGCGTGGCCGAGAAGGCGTCTTCAGCCTGGCCGATCAGGTAGGCCTTGGCCACGTTCCCGAACAGCGGCGCAAGGGGCAGGATACCTTCGGTTTTCGGCACGCCGCCGGCGATCCAGTAGATGTTCTTGAAGGCCCGCAGCGCCTGCGCTGCTGCCTCGGCATTGGTCGCCTTCGAATCATTGACGAAGCGCACGCCCTCGATGGCGCCGACATTCTCCATCCGGTGCGCGAGACCCGGAAAAGACTTGAGCCCCGCCATAATCGTCGCCGGGTCGAGACCGAGTGCACGGCAGGTGGCATAGGCCGCCGCCGCATTCTGGAAATTGTGACGGCCCTGCAGCGCCGGGCAATCTTCCAGCTTGCCAATGAACTCGGCCTTGCCGTTAAGATTGTCATACAGCCGGCCTTCGACGGCGCTGACACCCTTGCCGAGCGTGTAGGTCGAGGAAATCTGGGTGACGTGCTGCGGCCCGCTCGCCGCGAGGCCGATCGCCATCGACTGCGTGTAGATGTCATCAAACCCTATCACCGCGAGATCGCTTGGTGTCTGGTTCTGGAAGATGCGCATTTTGGCGGCCTGATAGCCGTCCATGCCGCCATGCCGGTCGAGATGGTCCGGCGACAGGTTCAGCATCACCGCGACATTGCAGTGCAGGCTCTTCACCAGGTCGAGCTGATAGGAGGAAAGCTCCAGCACATAGATGGCGTTGGAATGCAGCGCAGCAAGATCCAGCACGCCGGTGCCGATATTGCCGCCGACCCGCACATCGCGTCCCGCTTCCTTGAGAATGTGGCCGATCAGCGTGGTAGTCGTCGACTTGCCGTTGGTGCCTGTGATGCCGACCACTTTCGGACGGCCGCGCTCAGGCAGCGCCTGTACGGCGCGGGCGAACAGTTCCATGTCGCCGATCACCGGCACGCCGGTCATCTCCGCCATGCGCACGAGGCGATGCGGCTGCGGGAACTTGTAGGGAATGCCCGGCGAGAGGACGAGCGCGGCAAACGTCTGCCAGTCGCGCTTGTTGATGTCTGACAGGGCAATCCCTGCCGCTTCGGCCTTGGCGCGTGTTTCCTCGTTGTCGTCCCACGCATGGACGCGCGCGCCGCCGGCCTTCAGGGCCAGCGCCGCACTGAGACCTGTGCGGCCCAGGCCGTACACAGCAACGTCTCGTCCAGCGTATTCGGTAATCCGGATCATCGCGCGCGCATCACCTCAGCTTCAGGGTGGCGAGGCCCGCGAGGGCGAATAGGACGGAGAGAATCCAGAACCGGACGACGACGCGCGTCTCCGGCCAGTTCTTCTTCTGGAAGTGGTGGTGCAACGGCGCCATCAAGAAGATGCGTTTGCCCTCCCCGGTCAGCCGCTTGGTGATCTTGAACCAGCCGATCTGGGTCAGCACCGATACTGCCTCGATCACGAACAGACCGCCGATCACGACGAGCGCGAACTCGTGCTTGGTCGCCACGGCGACCACACCGAGCATGCCGCCGAGGCCCAGCGAGCCGGTATCGCCCATGAAGACCTTGGCGGGGTAGGCGTTGTACCAGAGGAAACCCATGCCGGCGCCGATCATGGCGCCGAGCACGACCGCAAGCTCACCGGCGCCAGGCGCAAACTGGATGCCGAGATACTGAGCGAACACGAAGTTACCGGTGAGATAGGCGATCATCGCATAGGCGGCGGCCGCAAAGGTCATCGGCACGATCGCGAGGCCGTCGAGCCCGTCCGTGAAGTTCACGGCATTGGCTGCGCCGACGATCACGATCATGCCAAACAGAATGAAGAAGCCTCCGAGCGGGAGGAAGTAGTTGTTGACGAAGGGCACCGCGACACCTCCGGAGAAATCGGGGTCGGCCGGTTCAACCGAGGTCTGCGGCGCCAGCGTCGCAATCCATTCGGCGAGCGGATTGAGCGGGCCCCATTGGGCATGGCCCGCCGGCGTATGCGCGCCATGCAGTCCCATAATGATGGCGCAGGCGAGAGCGGCGATGGCAAACCCGGCGATCAGGCGCGCGCGTGCCGAGACGCCATCGGTCGATTGTTTGGTGACTTTGGCATAGTCATCCATGAAACCGAGAAAAGCATACGAGAAGGTGACGAATAGCGTGACCCAGACATAAGGGTTCTGAAGGTTGCCCCACAGCGCGACTCCGACGACCAGGCCGAGCCAGATCAGCAGGCCGCCCATCGTCGGCGTGCCTTTCTTCGACATCTGCGCTTCCA
>JBGTKN010000289.1:0-3685 GCA_041744615.1 Hyphomonas sp.
TGGCCTTACCGGGCGCGACAGCGCTTTGCGGCGCGCGGCAACCGGCTGGCCATCACCTGCGAGATCGAGAACACGGGCCGCGCCGCGATGCCGGCCGGGCTCGGACTTCATCCCTACTTTCCGCGGCGCCCCGATATGCAGCTATCCGTCCGCGCCGGCGGCTACTGGAGGACGCTGCCGGACAATCCAGGCCTGCCCGAAGACTGGCGCCCACTTGATCCGGAGGCGGACTTTTTTGCGGGCAAGGACCTGCGCAGCCAGGATCTCGACACCTGCTTCACGGGCTGGAGCCGACAAGCCCAGCTGATCTACCCGGCGGCCGGCTACAGTATCACGCTGACCGTAAGCGCCGCGTTTCCAAACCTGGTCATCTACTGCCCGAAAGACAGGAACGTTCTCTGCCTTGAACCGGTTTCGCATGTGAACGACGCCGCCAATCTTGCGGGTCTGGACGCGGCACAGGCCATGAACATCCTCGCCCCGGGCGGGCAGCTGACCGGCGAGGTCATCTTAGAAACCGCCCTTGCGCCGGACTGACACGGCGCAGCGCACCTCTGGGTGCGCCCCGCTTTCCTGGGCCTTCAACGCGCGCGCCATCAGCGCGTCAGCGCATCGAGGATAGCCGGGAGTGCCTGCCTCGCCTTGGCACGCATTTCGTCATCGGTCGCGTCCTGGATCGGATGCGGAACGAGGACATACCTTGCGTCCGGCATGCCGAGCGCGCTGCGCTGGAAATTGGCAGCTTCCTCAAACTCTGACGAGGCGACCGAGACCGACGGGATTCCCTGGATTTCAAACCAGACTGTGTCGTGCAGACTGCACGTCGTACAGGAACCTCAGTCAGCCAGCGCTTCGACCAGGTAGTCCACTTGCCCGGCGATGTCGCGGCGCAGGTCGTCCGGACACGGCTTGGTGAAGGTGGGTTTCGAAAAGCGCTTCACGGTGATCTCCGGCGCCGCTTCCGTCAGCTGGCGCTCGAGTTCGTCGAGCAGGACATTACCGCGCGGCTTGCGGATATCGAGCAGGCCTACCGTGCCGCTGAGCGCGCCCGTGCGCGGCGTGATCTGGCGAGCGGCGGGTTTTCGCTCGTCGGTCGGATCGAGGATTATGGTCATCTTGCATCCTTCTTCTGCGCAGGCTGGACCGGATCATACATGGTCGCGCGCCGGTCACTAGCCCAAATCGATCCTGCGTGAGACCGACTGGGAGCCGATTTCGCCCGTCGCCCAGCCATGGAAGGCGGAACTGAACTTGCCGGCGTCCGACCCGGCCACGACGATGTGGATGTATTCCTCTCCGGCAAATTTCGGCACGCAGGCCGCCAGCTTTTCCGCGCCCATCTTCTCGGCTGTCTGCCTCTGGATGCCCGCCCCCGATGTGTCGCTCGCCACCATCTCGCTCAGGGGACGCATCGTTACTTCCTGGATTCGGGCCCGCAGCTGAGCCTTGGTATAGGGGCCTTCACTCATCAGTGTATCGATATGTTCGGGGCAGACGACGAGCAGCGCGTCGATCGGCAGGTTGCGGAGTTTGGGCAGGAAGACCCCTTCGAGGCCGAGACCGATCGAGCCGGCGACCTCGCCGGGCGCGCGCGATTCCTGGTCGACGATGTGAACCGGCCCGCCCGTCATCGCAAAGACGGTCACCACCGAATCTTCCTTGTTGAACCCGCGCTCGACATGCAGCGGCGGCCAGGGTGAGCGTTCCTCGTTCTCCGCAAAGCACATTGTATACTTCATCGGATTGCCGAGCGTGGAACGCTCCACACCGCCCGGCTTTCCGCCGCCGACATTGCCGGTGATCAGACGCAGGGCGCGCCCGATCGTGGCATTCGCGCGGTTGCCCGAGCCCAGCGCGCCGAGACCCTTGTTCATGCCGATCCTGTCCCGGATCGGACCATTGACGACAATCACCGGCGCCGCTCCCATGGTCGTCGCCGTCACGCCGTGGATGTTGAACGCATCGGTACAGACCGCCTCGAGGGCTGCGATGAGGACCGACATGTATTCCGGTTTGCAGCCGGCCATGACGGCGTTGATGGCGACCTTCTCGGTAGTCGCCTCTCCCATGTTGGGCGGCACGATCGCAATCACGTCCTGCGGCGCGCGGCGCGTACCGGCGAGCATCTTCAGGACGCGTTCGGGCGTCGGCGGCACCAGTGGCAAGCCGTCGGAATAGCCCTGATCGAACATGAACTCGATCACGTCATCAGCGGCCGCGATCTCGATGCGGCGGGCAAGCAGCGCCTCGCCGTCCGCGGCCGCGCGCAGCCTGTCGTGGATTTCAGGATAGAGATGCCGGGAGCCGCAGCCGGGGCGCCAGGCCGGCAGGCTCGCCCAGTCGATCCGGGCCGCCGGCAGGTCAAGGCTCGCCGAGAGACCTGCATCAAGGCGCTCCCATTCGGCGCGCACGAATCCTTCAAAATGTTCCCTGACCGTGCCGTCCGCATTCATCCAGAAAACGGAGGGGACGATCTCGATATTCCAGTCGAACGCGGTCTGGCAGCTCGTGTCATCGAGGACAGGGACCGTCAGGCCATGGCGCGCGCTGAAGACCGCATTCCCCTCGCCGGACTGGGCAGGCATCAGTACCCGGAGTTTTTCGCCATACGCCTTGTGAAAAGCCTCGACCACCGGCGCCGCGGTGTTGCAGGTCTCGCAGTCTTCCTTGACGAACACGACGAGCGAGAAGCCGTCTTCCGGAAAGGCATGCGGGCTTCCCGTGAGTGAGGCGAGGGAGAAGGCCGGCCTGGCTTCAGTCATGGGTACTCTCCTTCGTCTACCAGCGGCCTATTGGTGGCCCGCGGCCGTATTTGTCCAGATCTACGCCGGCCGGCGGAGGTGGATGGGAATCGAACCCACCACACGCCTTGCCGGCGTGTCCATGGTTTTGAAGACCAGGGAAGCCACCAGACTCCTGTCACCTCCGGAAGGGGCACCGTAGCGAGGCCGGGGCCGGCGTCAAACATCAGACCATGTAGCGTGTGTCGCCCCGCCGCTGGGTAAGGCCGGCCGCGTCGAAATACTCGAGCAGCGGCACAATGTGCCGGCGGCTGGTCTGCAGCGTCTCGCGCGCCTCCCCGGTCGTGAACGCCGCCCCGCCCGGAAAGCTTGCCTTCAGGACCTCGGCGCCCGACGAGACAGCCTCGGCGTGAAAGAAGAGCGTCTGCTTCAGCGAGACATTGGTCAGACGGATGACCTCACCGGCGTCGACCAGGAGGCCAAGAAGGTCGGCGTCGGCCGGGGCCTCAATCAACGCCGCGGGCCCGGCGGGAGAGAGCCCCTGATCTTTCAGCGCCCGCGCAAGGCCGTCCATCCGCGATCTCTGGTCGGGGGTGAGGTGATCGGCCGGAGCATGGGCGGCGAGCGCCACATGGGCGCCGGTGAGACGGATCACGCCCTCATCAGCAAGGCTTTCCTCGACATGAGCTAAGAGGGTCGGCGCAACCCGCGCACGCTGTATCTCGGCGCGCGGCGCGCGGGCTCTCAGCTTGTGCTCGGCGTGATAGGCGGCGAGGCGTGCAATATAGGCGTCCCTGACCTCGCCCAGGATCGCGGCGGGTGAGACCGCACTGTCTCCAATCTGAATGAACGCCTCGCCAAGTCGGGCGCGCACCGGAGCTTCCAGCGCGCGGGCCAGCCGGCAGATATCACTCAGGCGCGCGCTGCCCCCCTGTTCGGCGGAC
>JBGTKN010000290.1:0-2933 GCA_041744615.1 Hyphomonas sp.
TCGGCAGCCAGGACGTAGCCCGCCTCGGCGCAGGCCAGGGCCTTCTCCCGCGCGAGCCGTTCGGCCAGCGCCCGGGGCGCTTCGTCCTTGCGGCGGGTCTCGTCGATGTCGGTGGGGGCGACCTTGTCCGGCACGAGTCCAATCTGCGCCAGAAGTTCGAGACGCCGGGGGCTCGCACTCGCGAGTATGAGCGGCGGCTTGCCCGGCATGACAGATTACTTGAAGCGGTAGGTGATGCGGCCCTTGGTCAGGTCGTACGGGGTCATTTCGATCATGACCTTGTCGCCCGTCAGCACACGGATGCGGTTTTTGCGCATCTTGCCGGCAGTGTGCGCGATGATTTCGTGGTTGTTCTCGAGTTTCACGCGGAACGTCGCGTTCGGCAGCAGTTCAACGACTGTGCCTTCGAATTCGATGAGTTCTTCTTTCGACATGCCTTCTCCAGCTGACCGGCCATTCCGGCCAAGACTTCGCAATGCTGGGCTGCGCCATACAGGCTTGCAGGGATTCCGGCAAGCGCGAGGAGGCGTCGGGCTGATCAGGCCGCCACAACTTGCCGCCGGGGCTCCGGAGCGGACAAGCCGAACCAGACACGGAGCGGTCCTGTCCGCCGGCCTGCTTCGTAAAACAGCCAGCACCCTGCCGCCGTCACCCCGATCAGAGCCGGCGCTTCAACCCAGAGCGGCAGGCGCAGAGGGTCGAGGTGGTGACCGGCCACGACGATGATTGTCTGGTGGATGATGTAGAACGGGAAGACCGCCTCGGAGAGCATGCGCCGGACCGGGCCGTCTGCATGGGCGAAATGATGGTGGAAGAAGCCGATAGCCGCCAGAATGGCACCCCAGGCCAAAGCTTCGCGTACGGCCCGGAAGGTCTGACGCATCCAGTCCGGCGGCGTATCGGACGCCAGCTGGAAGTAGGTGATCAGCGCGATCCAGGCGGCGGCCGCGATCGCCAGCGCGCCCCAGCGCATCCGCACCGCCGCCTCGAAGAAAGGCTCATGCTTGGCGATGCCATAGCCAAACAGGAAGACGGCCAGATAGACGGCATGGAGGTACCAGTCCTCCCGGAAATCATGCGTTTCGCCGAACAACGGGAAGAGTGTCATGCGCGCGGCTGTCAGGAGTAGCCAGGGCGTCAGGAACAGGCCCGGCCCGGCGATCAGCACCGTCAGCCGCTTTACCGGCAGCCGCCGGAGCAAGGGCATCAGGGCCGCCAGCGCGAGCGTGTAGAGGATTAGGTACGCGACGAACCAGAGGTGATTGTAAGTTGGGGTTGTCAGGCACCCGCCTGCATCACACCAACCGCCGGACGCGGTCGTGTACCTCACATAGAAATTGTCGAGCACGGGGCTCGGTGGCTGGCCCATCGCCTGAAGCGTTTCGAACACTTCATAATACGACTGCGGCGGCACGATCACGAACACACCGAGCAACAATGGCGGCCAGAGGCGCACCATGCGGGCCGAAAGAAACGCACCCACGTTGATCTTGTCGGCCATGAACCGCGTCGCGGCGCCGGAGATCAGGAAGAGCAACGTCAACCGCCAGGGGTTGGTCAGCATCATCAGAGGCTCGATCGTCTCGCTTGCCCGACTGGACTTCACGTGCCAGTCCCAGGACACGTAAAACATGCCGCAATGATAAAGGATCAGGAGCCCGAAGGCGGCGATGCGGAGCCAGTCAAGGTCATAACGTCGTTGGGTCATTCCGGCGTTCTTGCGCGCGCCCTGCCCGGCCGCTACGCCTAAGTCGCAAGCGGCAGAAGCCCGGGACGAACGGAAGGCGAAGTGTGACAGACGGCAACGCATCCGGGACAAACGGCGAATTCCGCTTTCGCCTCGGCCCGTGGGGCGTGATTGCCCTCGTGTCGATTCCCGTCTGCATCATCAACGCGACCTCGGTGCTGATCGAACTGCAGCGCCTCGATTTGCCGGTTCACCCGGCCGAGCCCTTCCTGTGGGAATTCTCCAGCGCCGTGATCCTCATCCTGATGGCTCCGCTGGTCGGCCGCGCGGTCCGCCGCTGGCCGCTCGAAGGGCCGGCGACCTGGACCTCGCTCGCCATTCATTTGGGCCTGACGGTTCCCTTCTCACTCGTGCACGTTGCGGGGATCTACGGCGTGCGTCAGGCAGCCTATGCCATGCTCGGCCGCAGCTATGATTTCTTCGGCGACGGTGTGTGGCTCACGTTCCTCTACGAGTGGCGCAAGGACGTCATCTCCTACGCCATCTTCGTAGCCGTCTTCACGGCCGCCTTCTGGCTGGCGCGGCGCCGCGAAGCTGCCAGCGCTGCGCCACTGCCGGAGCGGATCGAAGTGCGCGATGGTGGGCGGACGCTGTTCATCTCTCCGGCGGATATCCTCTTCCTTGAAGCCGCCGGAAACTATGTCGAGATCCACACCGCCCAGGCAAAGCACCTGATCCGGGGTACGCTCGCAGCCTGGGAGAAGACGCTCGCCGGCCTCGGCTTCGCGCGGATCCACCGGTCGCGCCTCGTCAACAAGATGCATATCGGCGCGCTCCAGCCGACCGGATCCGGTGATTTCCAAGTTTCGCTCACGGGCGGACGCACGCTTCAGGGGAGCCGCCGTTTCCGCGCCAATCTCGGCTGATCAGCGCGCCGGGAGCGGCACACCGGACTTCAGGCTGCACTGGCCCGCGAAGCCGGGCAACGCTCCGTTGCTGTCATCGTTTGAGGTGGCATAGCCGTCCCCGACGACGAGGCGGGCCGATACCGTGGTGGCAATCGCCGCCAGCAGGTCGGGCGTAACCGGCAGGGTCAGGCTGACGGCGGCGCCATCCACTTCAGTGAGCACGGCTGCACCGGGAAAGGATGCGCCCGAGACGACCAACTCCGCAGGACCCGCCACTGCGTAGGGGCCAAGCTGGCGCGCCGGGGCGATCACTTCGAGCGTGCGGGCGGCAGCGTCGC
>JBGTKN010000291.1:0-3606 GCA_041744615.1 Hyphomonas sp.
CGCGCGCATCGAGATCGACCCCGCGCGAGACCTTCGCCGCCTCGATATCCGCGACCAGCGCGTCTGCATGCCGGCTCATGCTGTCCCAGGCCGCCGCGCGCACCGCCGGGCTCGTCGCCCAGGCCTCCTGCACCATAGTGCCGGCAAAACACGTGAATTCGGCAATCTCGCCAACCATCATCTCCCCGCGCAGGTCGATGTAGCCGAGCACCCGCGCCAGCGGATCCTCCGGCGCGTGATAGGCCGCGCCCGCAAACACCGGCTCGGTCACCGCCGACCAGTGATACCCCGCCGCTGTCGCCAGCTCGTCCTTCGACTTGAAGTGGTGGAAGAACGCGCCCTTTGACACGCCCGCCGCCGCGCAGATCTCGTCCACGCTCGTCGCCGAAAGCCCCTGGCGCCGCACCAGTCCGAACGCCGCTTCCATCAACACGTCCCGCGTCTCTCTGGCGCTGCGCCTGGGCGTCGGTTTCCGGGGGGATGGGGACGGGTTGGTCACGGCAATGGGGCTCCTGAGCCTGTACATACCGACTAGTTGGTATGTTTGTCAATACCGGAATCGGCGACGGACATGGAAAAACGCCCGCACGGTGCCGTGCGGGCGTTTTCGAGACTGATTTCCGGCGGTCCTTCCGGCGCGGCGCTACTCCACCGGCATCAGACCCGCCGCCGTCAGGCGTTCCATGATGATCGGCAGCAGCTTCGCCGGAATGTCTCCCGGCGCTGGCTGGCTGGTGAACACTCGGGAGTCCGACAACACGCGCTCCCCCTGCCGGATCACGAAGCCCTCATAGTCCTTCGCGGCCACCTGCCGGCAGATCTCGGTATAGGCGTTGAGTCCCCCGGCATACGGCATGAACATGCGCGGCTTGCCCGGCACGTTGGCGCCCATGTACCAGCTGTTGGCCTGCGGCAGCATGGTCGGCGTCACCGCCTCGGCCACATGCCGGCACCAGGCCGCTTCCGCCTCTTCGCTCGCCTCAATGCTCGTCTGCTGGCGTTGCTTCAGCGCCACTAGGCAATCGGCCACCCATTCGACATGCTGTTCGATCGAGTTGATCATGTTGGTCAGCACCGAGGGGCTGCCCGGCCCGGTGATCGTGAACAGGTTCGGAAAGCCCGCCACCATCAGCCCAAGATAGGTGCGCGGTCCCTCGGCCCAGTGTTCCCTGATCCGGCGCCCGCCGCGCCCGACGAGGTCGATCCGGTCAATCGCCCCGGTCATCGCGTCAAACCCGGTCGCCAGCACCACCGCGTCAAACGCATAGCCGCGCGCCGCCGTCTTGATGCCCTCGGCATTGAATTCCACCAGCGGCTCGGTGCGCAAATCGATCAGCTCGACATTCGGCCGATTGAACGTCGCGTAATAGCCTGTGTCCACGCAGGGCCGCTTGGTGCCGAACGGATGGTCCTTCGGCGTCAGCTTCTCGGCTACTTCCGGATCGGCCACCTGCTGGCGGATCTTCCCTGCAACAAATTCCTGCACGATGCGGTTGGCTTCCGGGTCGATCGCGCTGTCGGCAAACGCGCCGAGGATGCGGAAGCCGCCCCAGGCCCACCGCCGCTCCAGCTCCGCCTTGATCTCCTCCGGCGCCGTCTCGGTCGCCATCGCGTCGGAGGCTTCGTTCTGGAAGCCCCCCACGGTATCGCGCGAGGCGGCGCGGTAGGCGCGCGGGTCCTTCGACCAGGCCTCGAAATCGGCGTCCGGGATCGGGCCATTATGTGCCGGCATCGAATAGTTCGGCGTGCGCTGGAACACAGTCAGTTGCTCCGCCTGCTGCGCAATGATCGGGATCGACTGGATTGCCGACGATCCCGTGCCGATGATGCCGACACGCTGTCCGGAAAAATCCACGCCCTCATGTGGCCAGCGCGAAGTTCGGAACACCGCACCCTTGAACGTCTCGAGCCCGGGGAAGGTCACATCTGTCGGGATGGAAAGACACCCCGTCGCGAGGATCAGGTGTCGGCAGCACATCGCCGCGCCATCATCCGTCGTCACATTCCACACCTGCGCCGCGTCATCCCAGTGCGCCGCCGTCACCCGCGTGTCGAAGCGGATGTCGCGCTTCAGGTCGAACCGGTCCGCCACATGCTCGGCATATTTTAGCAGCTCCGGCTGCGGCGCGTACCGCTCGGACCAGCGCCATTCCTTCTCCAGTTCCTCGTCAAACCCGAAACTGTATTCCAGGCTCTGGATATCCACGCGCGCGCCGGGATACCGATTCCAATACCAGGTCCCGCCCACGCCGCTGCCCGCCTCAACCACCGATGCATTGATGCCCAGCCCGCGCAGCTTGTGAAGCATGTACATGCCCGCAAACCCCGCCCCGACAATCAGGGCATCGATCGGCTGTGCAGATTTGGACGGCGACGCAGTGGCCATGGCGATATCCTCCCTCACGCGGCTGCTCAGGGGCATCCGGCTGTTATCCGGGATATTGATGCATCAATGTGCCCCCCCGGTATAGTCAGCCGCTCGCTTCACGCCGCGTCAGAGCGCATCTCTCATTGTCCCATCCCGCCGTCCCCCTTCCATCGTCACCCTCGACCTGCGCAGCCGGTTTGGGCTCATCTCCTGAAGTCTGCGCACAGGCGCCGGCTATTGATGTTTGGGAGTGCGCGAGATGGGCCCAGATGCGCTCCGCGCATCGAGGGTGATGCAAGAAGGGAAGGGTCAGGAAAGGAGGCGGGCGGAACCAGAAGCGCCAACTTTCGAAACCCGTCCCACTCTCCCTGTCATCCCGGACAAGGCCGCACCGCGGCCGCCGAACCGGCGCCTGCTCTCCGCTCCAGCCTCAACGAGGTCCCGGTTGACGCGTGCGCCGCCCGCTGGCCGGTATGACAGGCCTTTCTGGATAGGCGGAGTCGCTTCGCTACTCTCAGGTCGGATAGAGGCCGAGAGGCCGAAATCCGACGCCCGATTGCTCACTTCGGCGTCTCCTGGCCGCCGCCCAACTCAAAAGAGAAAACCGTCCACACAGCCGTGTGGACGGTTTTTGAGCAGGCCCCGAGACCCGCGCTTGCGTAAACGCCAGCCTATTCCGGCTTGCGAAACTTCAGGGTCATCCGGTCACTTTCGCCGATGGCCTTGTACTTTTCCGGGTCGAAGCCTTCGACCGCGGCTCCGTCACGCCCCGTCGAGGCGTTATTCGGTGGCAGCGTCCAGACGCCGAACGGGTGGTCGGCCGTGTCCGCCGGGTTGGCGTTGATCTCGCTCGCTTCCACGAATTCGAAACCGGCGGCGGTGGCCAGTGCCTTCACATAGTCCTCGTGGACATAGCCGCTGGTCGCTTTCGGGTCCTGCGCCTGCGTCGAGGGCAGGCGGTGCTCGACCACGCCCAGCACGCCGCCAGGCTTCAGCGCCGAATAGGCATCGGCGAAGAACTTCTCGGTATAACCGGCCGACATCCAGTTGTGGATGTTGCGGAAGGTCAGCACGGCGTCGGCGGTGCCGTCAGCCGTCAGGGGGCCGGACGAGGCCGAGAAGGCGGTGTGTTCGATCGTGCCGAACTTCGGGTCGGCATAGGTCGCCTTGAATTCGGCGAGGCGCTGCTCGGTGCGGGCGCGGCGCTCGGCGTCCTCGATGGAGGCCGCGTCGAAGCC
>JBGTKN010000292.1:0-4289 GCA_041744615.1 Hyphomonas sp.
CGAGCGCCCGGTTGCGCCGTCCGTGCGGCGCATCGCCGCCGAGGCGAATGTCGAGCCTGCCAGCATTCCGGGCTCCGGCCGTGATGGCCGCGCCACCAAAGCAGATGCCCTTGCCTATGTGAACCAGCCGAAAGTGACGAAGATGCCCGATACAGAGGCCCGCCCGCCCCGCGACACCGGTCCGCGTGAAGAACGTGTACGGATGACCCGCCTGCGCCAGACCATCGCCCGCCGCCTGAAAGAGGCGCAGGACACAGCCGCAATGCTGACGACTTTCAACGATGTCGACATGTCCGCCATCATGGACATGCGCAAAAAGCACCAGGACGCGTTCGTCGCCCGCCACGGTATCAAGCTCGGCTTCATGAGCTTCTTCGTGAAGGCGGTCACCAGCGCGCTGAAGGATGTGCCGGCTGTCAACGCCGAGATCGACGGCCAGGACGTCATCTACAAGAACTATTACGACATCGGCGTCGCTGTCGGCACCGACAAGGGGCTTGTGGTCCCGGTTGTGCGGGGTACGGACGAAATGTCTCTCGCCGATATCGAGAAAGCCATAGCCGGCCTCGGCAAGAAGGCGCGCGACGGCCAGCTGACCATCGGCGACCTGCAGGGCGGCACTTTCACGATCTCGAATGGCGGCATCTATGGCTCGCTGATGTCCACGCCAATCCTCAACCCGCCCCAGTCCGGCGTGCTCGGCATGCACCGGATCGAGGACCGCCCGATCGTTCGGGGCGGCCAGATCGTCATCAAGCCGATGATGTACCTCGCCCTCAGCTATGATCACCGCATCGTCGACGGTAAGGAAGCCGTCACTTTCCTTGTCCGCGTCAAGGACGCGCTGGAAGATCCGGAACGGATGCTACTGGAAGTCTAACGCTTCGCGGCAATCCACCCCCGCATCATCGCAGCCTGGAAGACCGGGGCAGGCGGGGTAAATCCCGCCGCTGCGATCAATGCCTCGAGCTCCGATGGTCCGTGTACGCCGAAGATGCGCCCGAAGCTGCTGACCCAGTTGGCGCGCATCTCTTCCGCCACGCCGCTCTGGCGCATGAGGCCCAGCCATAGGCCCAGCGCTTCCGGGAAGGTGGCGACCTGCCGGTCAGCGCAAAGGTCCAGATTGAACAGTAGACCGCCGGGCTTCAGTCGCGCCGCGATATCTTCGAAGAAGGACTGGCGCGCGCCGGTCTCCGTCAGGAAATGCGAGACGAGCAGGCTGGTCGCGGCATCATGGGCGTCCAGCGGCGCGGCCGAAACATAGTCCGCAATGAAGGTGAAGCGCTCCGCAAACCCTTCTGCTTCGGCATGGCGCCGGGCGACATTCAGCATCGGCGCCGACGGATCGATCAGAGTGAAGTGCCAGCCCGGAAAGCGCGCGGCGAGGTAGCGCGCTTCGGCGCCTGTTCCCGCGCCGGCCATCAGGATGCGCGCATCAGCCGGCAGACCTGCAAAGTGGATCTGCACCAGCAGGTGCACCGCTTCCTTGATCGGTTGCATGGCCACGAACTGGTTGTCATAGGCCTCGGCGCGCTCGGTATCGAAATGCGTCGATATGGGAGAAGAGGCGGCGGACATGGAATCTTCCTTTGTTACACTATAACACCACTCTTTAGCCTTTCTGCCAACACCCTTCTTCTGCGCCATGGGCCATTCCCTTGAGGCGCCCCTTGCATTTGCCCGGCACGGCCCGACCTATGGTCGAGCTGATTTGAGTCACGGAGACAAGTGCGATGACTGACCAACAATATGAACCGCCCAAGGTCTGGACCTGGAACAAGGAAAGCGCCGGGCGCTTCGCCGCCATCAATCGCCCCATCGCCGGGCCAACACATGACAAGGACCTACCGGTCGGCAAACATCCGCTGCAGCTCTATTCGCTCGGAACGCCGAACGGGGTGAAGGTCACCATCCTGCTCGAGGAGCTTCTGGCCCTCGGCCACACCGGCGCCGAGTATGATGCCTGGCTGATCAACATAATGGAGGGCACGCAGTTCTCCTCCGGCTTCGTCTCCGCCAATCCGAACTCCAAGATCCCGGCGCTGATGGACCATTCGGTCAGCCCCCCGCAGCGCGTGTTCGAGTCCGCCTCGATCCTGCTCTATCTCGCAGAGAAGTTCGGGGAGTTCCTTCCGAAGGATCCGCGCAAGCGCACCGAGGCGATCTCCTGGCTGTTCTGGCAGATGGGTTCGGCCCCGCTGCTCGGCGGCGGCTTTGGCCACTTCTACGCCTACGCGCCAATCAAGATCGAATACGCCATCGACCGCTATGCGATGGAAGTGAAACGCCAGCTTGACGTGCTGGACCGCCACCTCGCCGAAAACGAGTACATGGCGGGCGACGAATACTCGATTGCCGACATGGCGATCTGGCCCTGGTACGGCGCGGTCGTGCTGGGCGTCGTCTACGGTGCGGGCGAGTTCCTCTCGGTCCACGAATACAAGAACGTCCTGCGCTGGACGAAACAGATCGGCGAGCGCCCGGCCGTCAAGCGAGGCCGGATGGTCAACTCAACCAACGGCAAGCCGGAAAACCAGCTGCGCGAACGCCATGACGCAAGCGATTTCGAAACGAAGACGCAGGACAAGCTCGAAGCGAAGGCCGGAACCTAGAGGCTGCGGCGAGGCGCCCCGTCCCTTGCGCGGGGCGCGCCGCCTATATATTGCGGCAAACGGCAAAAAAGGCGGCAGCCCCATGACCCATTATACCAGCGACGATCGCCGTCACACGGCCGAGACGGCCACGTCGATGACTGATGTGCGCTACGAGATCGACCGGATTGACCGGCTGCTGGTCGAGATCATCGCCGAGCGCCAGTCCTTCATGGACGCTGCCGCCCGCATCAAGGGCGACCGCAACGTCGTGCACGACCGCGCGCGGATCGAGGATGTCGTCGCCAAGGTGAAGGCCGAATGCCCGAAGCATGGCCTGTCACCGGCGATTGCCGAGCCGGTCTGGCGCACGATGATCGACCGCTGCATCGCCTATGAATTCGCAAGTTATGACGCGCTGCGCTGGCCGGCCAAGGTCAAGTCGTAGGCCGCCCGGGCGGCCGCTTCCAGCGCTTCACCGAGTGCATCTTTGACGTCTCCCAGAAGTACCGCGGCCTGCGCGGTGCTAGGGGCTGCCTCGCTGCGACCGGCCTTTTCCGCGCGCTCGCACGCTGCAGCCAGTTTCAGCGCGCCGATTCCGAGGCTGGCACCTTTCAGCGTGTGCGCCGCGTCGGACCATTCGCGCGCGTCCAGTCTCGGGTCGAGCAGGCGCGACCAGAGCTGGGCCTGGTGCCGGAAAATCTCGATCACCTCGACGGCCAGATCATGGTCGCCGCCGGTCATCGCCGAGAGGTGGTCGAGGTCCATCACCGGAAGGGAAGGGCGCGGGTCAGTCATCCGGGGTCTCCTGTGCCCCGGAAGCCTGAACGAGGGCCATTAGCATCCTGTTAACGATGAGAATGGCGCAAAAAATTCACGCTTTATCGATTGTCGAAAAGGCGCGCTTCTGGTAAAAGCCTGCGCAAGGATGGCTGACTGTGGCGGTCCTGTTTGTCTCGGGGACTGCGCGATGACTGAACTGCTCATCCTGATCCGCAATCTGGTGCTGGCGACTATTCTCGCCTGGCTCGGGATCGAATTCGCCCCCGGCGTGCCGGACAAAGACGACAAGTCGGGCGACAAATCGGTTGTCCTCGCGATCCTCGGCTGAGGAACCCTGCAAAGCCTTAACCTCAAGGCGTGCATTCTGCCCTCGCAGCGCGGCGAGAGGCGGGTTATACAGTGGTTATGACAGAAGCAGCTTCCGTGCGCCCTTCGGGCCGGGACGACCTTGTGCGTCACCAGGCTTCTCAGAATCTTGAGATGGCCCAGCATGGTGGCGGGTGGATGGTTGTCACGGCATTTGTGGTTGCCGGTCTCTGGATCGGCGGTGTCATTCTCGGATTTCTCGGGCTCGGCGGACTGGCGCTGACCGAACAGGTGTCACCACTGCTGCTGGCTGCCGGCGCGATAGCGGCGATCCTTCCCGCCTTCTTGATCCTGATGGCCGGTTTCATGGGCCGCGCCAGCCGACGGGCCTCTGCCGCCAATGCGCTGGTGCTGGAAGCGACCTCGCGCCTGATGGCGCCGGCGCGGGAAGCTGGCACGGAAGGCATCGCCTTTGCCGAGCAGATGAAACAGGCGGCCGCCGAGATCGACCTTGCCATGGCGCATGCACTCACCGCGATGAAAGCGATGGCCGGCGAGATCGGCGACGAGCGCTTGCGGCTTGAGTCAGTCTCCTACGCGACCTCTGAC
>JBGTKN010000293.1:0-5590 GCA_041744615.1 Hyphomonas sp.
GGTCGGCGCAGTCGCCGGCGCTTCGGTCGGTGTCTACATGGACAAGCAGGAAGAAAAGCTGCGTCAGCAGACGGCAGGTACCGGTATCGAGATCGAACGCCAGGGCGACCAGCTTGCTCTGACCATGCCGTCGGGCATCACGTTCGCCCAATCGAGCGCGACCATTCAGCCGGCCTTCTACCAGGCTCTGAACAATGTTGCCGCGACCCTCGTTGAATATCCGTCAACCGCTGTCGACATCCGCGGCCATGCCAGTTCGGAAGGCGACCGGGCGTTCAACCAGCGCCTGTCGCAACAGCGCGCTGATGCCGTCCGCGGCTACCTCGTGAACCAGGGCGTCCAGTCGGTGCGCATGTCGGCAATCGGCATGGGTATCGATTATCCGGTGGCTGACAACTCGACCGAATCCGGCCGCGTCCAGAACCGCCGGGTCGAAATCATCCTGACCCCGGTTTCGCAATAATCCTTGCTCACCCTCTGGGGTGACAGGGCGGGCGGCGATCGCAGGATCGCCGCCCGTTTTCGTTCCGCAGCCGCACGCTGAATTGCCTCAGCTTTCTGCCAGAATTCGCGTACCGGTATATGGTGTTCCGTCGCAAAGCACGGATCGTGGCAACATGACGAGTACCGGAAACGCCAGGCGGGCCAGTGGCTCATTCGCGCGCAGCGCGCCGTATAGCGGCCTGTTTTCGGAGTTCATCCGGGGCCTGTCTTGGCTCTATCTGAAGGCTACCGGCTGGCGCGTCGGCTCGGATTGGCCCGTGCAAGTACCGAAATCAGTGATCGTGGCCGCGCCGCACACGTCCAACTGGGACGGGCTGACGATGGTCGCGGTGGCCGGCTGGTACCGGGTTAAGCTGAACTGGATGGGCAAAGCCTCGCTGGTGCGCGGGCCGCTCGGCTGGCTGGTGCGCCGCTCCGGCTGTGTCCCGGTGGAGCGCTCCACGTCGCAGGACGTGGTCGAGCAGATGCGCCAGGCCTTCGCGGTGCGCGAGACGATGCATCTTGCCGTCGCGCCGGAAGGCACGCGCGAGGCCAATCCGAACTGGAAGACGGGCTTCTACCATATTGCCCGCTCGGCCGGCGTACCGCTGCTGATGGCCGTGCTCGACTACCGAACCAAGGTTCTGCGGGTCGAAGGCCCGCTCGAGACGACCGGGGACACCGCCGCTGACATGAAAGCCGTCCTCGCCCATTATGCCGAGGCGGACGGGATGTTTCCCGAGCGGTTCGTCAAGCCGGACTGGTAGTGTCTGGACAGTCGCGAAGTCGGGCGCCCGTCCGCAGCCTTTTTGAGCGGAATTTGCTCTAGCGGCAGGCTTCGGCGGCCTTGTCGATGGCCGCTGCCGACCCGCTGAGCGAGAATTTGTAGGACACATTGGTGTCGCGAGCCGAGGTGGCGTCAATCACGAGATTGGCGCCCTTGCGGAGCGCTTCGACAATGGCCGGATCATCGGCATCCTCGGCGAAGGCCTCGCGGCCAGACGGGAAAAGGGTCCAGGTGGAACGGCCGACTTTAGCCTTGGGGCTCGAGCCGGACTTGAAATCGAAGCCGACCTTGATCGAGGGCTGGGCCTTCGCCTTGCCGGATTTCCAGCTGGTCACGTAATACCAGACCGCGCCGTGATTGACCCTGGTGGGGGTCTTGGTTTCGGCTTCGGTGGCCGCATAGCAGATCAGATCACCCTCGACGGTTTCGGTGAAGACGGCCCAGTCCTTGAACCGGCCCACCGCCGCCGGTTCGGCAATTGCGGCGCCGGCCAGCAGGAACGGCGCGATCACGATTGCGAGATGACCGAGGCGGCGATATGTTTTCTGTTGCGTGCTCAATATTTTATTCCCATAGTCGGTTCAGGGCCAGACTCTAGTGGCAACACGCTCCACGCGCGACCACGAGAAACACTTATAGCGAGTATAACTAGGAAAATCTAAGCGTCATGGTTGCTTTACGGTGTGATAGGGCAGACAGTAAGGTCGTGAAGACGGGAAAGGCCCCGCGCGTGTTCGACAAGACGGTCCGCACAGTAGACCCGGCCCAGCGTGAGCGGCATGCCGACTGTATGGCCGCCATCTCGGAAGCGCGTTCGCGGCCTGCCTTTTCCGAACTGTTCGACTTCTATGCCCCCCGGATCAAGAGCTATATGCTGCGCCTCGGCGCCAGCGACGGTGAGGCCGAGGAACTGGCCCAGGACGTGATGATCACTGTCTGGCAGAAGGCTGGGATGTATGATCGCAAGCAGGCGTCCGTTTCGACGTGGATGTTCCGGATTGCCCGCAACCGCAGGATCGATGTGCAGCGCCGCCAGCGCCGGCCGGAACTGACGGCCGACGACCCAATGCTGCGCCCGCCCGAGATCGAACAACCGGACTCGCTGATGGCGCGTGACCAACTGGAAGGTATCGTGCGCAGCGAACTGGTGAAGCTGCCCCCGGACCAGCTGCTGCTGCTGCAGGCAGCGTTCTATGACGGTCTGTCGCACTCGGAGATTGCGCGGGCCTTCAATCTGCCGCTCGGCACGGTCAAGTCGCGCATCCGGCTGGCCTTTCTTCGCCTCAGAGGCGAGCTCGAAGGGGCAACTTAACGCTTCTGCTGTAATCGGCAGACTTGTGTCCTTGACCTGCGCGTCAACAAGACAATGTTGCGGGAAACCACCGGAATCTTTCAGTCGATGTCTGCTTCGCCTCCCAACACGTTCAGTGAACTTTACGCCGCCTATGCGGCGGGCTGTCTCGATCCGGCCTTCACGCTGATGGTCGAAACGCAGAGCGTGCTGCGCCCTGAAATCCGCGACGCAGTGGCGCTGAGCGAGGTAATTTCCGGCAGCATCCTGGAGACGGCGCCCGAGGCGAAGCTGACAGACGGCGCGCTGGACCGCGCTCTGGCGGCAATAGAGGCCTTGGACGCCGACCACGTCTCGTCGGTCCGCGCCGGGCGCGCGGCGGGCGAGGCCATGGAAGAGATGCTGGCGCTGCCGGAGCCACTGCGGACGGCCGCGCTGGACGCAGTCGGCAAGACCGGCTGGCAGGTGATGGGGCGGGGGCTCAAACGCCTCAACCTGAATGCCGGCTCGCGGCTCGAGACGGAACTCTACCGGATTGCGCCAGGCGCGAAGATTCCCCGCCATACCCACGCGGGCAGCGAGTACACGCTGGTCCTCGCCGGCGGCTTTTCCGACGAGCGGGGCAGCTATGGTCCCGGCGATGTGCTGATCAACGGGCCGGATGATTTTCACCAGCCGGTCGGCGACGAGGGCGAGGTCTGCTACGCACTGGCGGTCCGCGATGGCGGGCTGCACTTCACGGGCATGCTGGGTTTCATCCAGCGCATGCTCGGCGCGCGCTGATCAGCCGTTCTGGCCTGCTTTCAGCCAGGCTGCGCATTCCTCTCCAAGCTCGGAAACCGCACGCGCTTCATAGGCAGCTGACTCTGCCGCCGTCAGCGTGTCGCTCCAGCGTCCGTTGACGCCCTTGTGGATGAAGGATTCGGCGCCGCCGTCCCACATGATACCGCCGAGAGGTACGGATTTCGTCGCGTTCGCCTTCATCCAGTCGAACTGGCAGTACTCGACGATGCTCTCCCAACGGGATTCGTCGATGGGGACGTCGAGGAAAGCCGCCATGCGGCGCATTTCGCCGGGCATGTCGCGCTTCAGGTCCGCGAAATGCACCATGTGCACATTCGGCAGGTCGCGGATCGCCCACCAGGAGCGGATATTCTCCCAGAACGGCCAGAAGGGGTGGCCGTCCCTTTCCAGCCAGGTCTGCCAGTATTCCCTGATATCTTCCGCCGGCGGACCAATTGGCGGGCCGACGCGGCCGGGCGTGTCGTTCAGGGCCTCATACCAGAGCGCGTTGGCACTGGAGTGGTGATTGTGAAGGCTCCAGAGGACATCGCGCCCGTCGCGGCCGATATAGATGTACTTGGCGCGGGGCGAGAAGACGAGGGCGTCGACCGGGAGGTGGGTCTTCAGGAAGCGGCGATGCGTCTGCGCTTCGACTTCCGGCAGCTTCACCTGTTTCGGAGGGACGCGCAGGTCGAGCCAGGGTGACATTTCGGCGACGGCGAGGTCTGGGTCGCCGCCGAACATCATCTGGGCGATCATCTGTTGGGTCCAGCTGGTGCCGGACTTTGCATAGGTGGAGATGATGATGTCGTCCTCGCGGAAGACGAGATCATTCCAGATGGTGGAGTCGAAATGATGGCTGTGGATTTCCCGTGTCTTCACGGGCCAGTCGGTTGCGGTCGGCATTGGCAGTTTCCCCACTTCTGCGCCCACCTCCTAGCACACCGGACCGCGCGCGTCAGCTTCCCGGCTTTTGTCGATCCGGGCCCGGCACATAGCTCCGCCCTGGCGCCTCCGGGCCGCCGGGCATGATCGGGCGGGGGGCATGGCCGCCCATCGAGAGGTGGCGGTCATACATGACCATGGCGCCCGCCAGGCTGACATTGATGCAGAACTTGGTGGGGATCTTCACAACATGCGCGCAGCGGTCGAGAATGGCGGGCGAAAGGTTTCCCTTCTCGGGACCGAGGATATAGGCCGCCTGCGGCGGATGCCGGAAAGAAGGGAGCATGACCGCGTCATCGGTCAGTTCGATGCCGACCAGCTGGCAGCCGCGCGGCAGCTGCATCTCGTCTACGGAGTCCCATTGGTAGAGGGGGATCTGGTCTTCGCTCTTGGACGTGTCCGCCCAGTGGCCTTCCCGGATGTTCTTTGCCGCCCGAATCGAGAAGACGAAACTGGCGCCGAAGGCATGGCCGGTCCGCATCAGGGCACCGAGGTTCATCGGTTTGGAAATGCGCTCGGCGCCGATTGCGAAGAAGCCGCGCATGTCAAATCACTCCAAAGGCGTAGCGTCCGGCGAGGACGAGGACCAGCAGCAGGCCGGGGGCAATCAGCGCGACGCGGCGGGCGAGGACCAAGTGGGCGACGGGTTTTGGGTATTCCGTAGACAGATAATGCGCGTGCCCGGATTCGGGCGCCGCGCGCCCGGCATCGTAGATGGCGGTGCGGTATTCGGTGTCGGTATGTTTGCCGCCGAACTTCGCGGCGAGCGCGCGGCGCAGCACGATGGACAGGAGCATCCGCATCTGCGCGGCGAGCAGGATGGCGAAGGCCAGCGCTGCGGCAAGGATCCAGAAGACGACAATCATAGGAAGGTCGCCACGTCGAAACGACCGCGCGAGTCGGCGAGGCCCCGTTTGAGACCGGAGGAGTTGAAGCCCCAGGCAAGGTCGCCATTCGCCGAGACCGCAATCATGCCGCCATTGCCGCCGAGACGTTTGACATCGTCGAGTGCGCCGTGGACGGCGGCCTCGAAAGTCTGGTTGCCATAGCGGATGCGGGCCGAGACATCGGCAGCGGCATTGGCGCGGATGAAGTATTCACCGAGGCCTGTGCAGCTGACGGCGCAGCGCTCGTCCGCCCAGGTGCCGGCGCCGATGATCGGCGTGTCGCCGATGCGGCCGGGGGTTTTCGACAGGACGCCGCCGGTGGAGGGGGCAGCCGCAAGGTCGCCATAGATGTCGAGCGCGACGGCGCCGACAGTACCCATGCCTGGCG
This sequence comes from Hyphomonas sp., assembly GCA_041744615.1. GTDB lineage: Bacteria > Pseudomonadota > Alphaproteobacteria > Caulobacterales > Hyphomonadaceae > Hyphomonas. Next base: position 5,565 of record JBGTKN010000293.1, read on the forward strand.
AATCCTCCTGCACAGTGTCTTCGTCG
>JBGTKN010000294.1:0-4614 GCA_041744615.1 Hyphomonas sp.
CCGATGGAATTCGTCGTGTTCGTGCTTGAACGTTTTTTCAACCGCTCACGCGAACAGGCGACCCGGATCATGCTGCATGTGCATCAAAAGGGCGTCGGGCTGTGCGGGGTCTATACATACGAAGTTGCCGAGACCAAGGTAGCCCAGGTGCTCGACCTTGCCCGGCGCCATGAACATCCTCTCCAGTGCGTCATGGAGAAAGACGACTAGACTACCCATATGAAGACCAACGACGCATCCTGAAACACGACCTTCGAAAAGGCTCACACCTTGCCCCGTCTCTCCACCTCTCTCGAAACGGCTCTTGAAAAGGCGCTCTCGCTCGCGTCCGAACGCGACCACGAGTACGCCACGCTGGAGCACCTGCTGCTTGCCCTCACGGAGGATGAGCACGCCCGCGACGTGATGGGGGCCTGCAAGGTCAATATCGACGAGCTGCGCACCGACCTGACGCGCTATATAGATGAGGAACTCTCGAGCCTCATCGTCGATGGCAGCGACGGACGCGTGCAGCCGACCGCCGCATTCCAGCGCGTCGTGCAACGCGCAATCCTGCATGTCGAAAGCTCGGGCCGCGAGGAAGTGACCGGCGCCAACGTGCTTGTCTCGATCTTCTCCGAACGCGAGAGCCATGCTGCCTACTTCCTGCAAGAGCAGGACATGACGCGCTATGACGCGGTCAATTACATCTCCCACGGCGTTGCGAAACAGCCGGGCATGTCGCGTCCCTCCTCGCCGCGCGGCGCCGAATCCTCTGAGGAAGAACCTGTGAAGCAGGGCCATGAAGCGCTCGACACCTATTGCGTGAACCTCAATGCGCGCGCCCGAGCCGGCAAGATCGATCCACTGATTGGCCGCGACATGGAAGTGAACCGCTGCATCGAAGTGCTGTGCCGCCGAAACAAGAACAACCCGATCCTCGTCGGCGACCCCGGCGTCGGAAAGACGGCGATAGCCGAAGGCCTCGCCAAGCGGATTGTTGACGGCGAAGCGCCGGAAATCCTGGACGACGCCATCATCTGGTCGCTCGACATGGGCGCCCTGTTGGCCGGCACGCGCTATCGCGGTGATTTCGAGGAACGTCTCAAGTCGGTGATGAAGGAACTCGAGCAACAGGAAAAAGCGATCCTGTTCATCGACGAGATTCACACGATCATCGGCGCGGGCGCGACCAGCGGCGGCGCGATGGATGCGTCCAACCTGCTGAAGCCGGCGCTGCAGTCCGGCGGCCTGCGCTGCATGGGTTCGACCACCTTCAAAGAATACAAGCAGCACTTCGAGAAGGACCGCGCGCTCAGCCGCCGCTTCCGCAAGATCGACGTGGTGGAGCCGACCGTGCCGGACACGATCAAGATCCTCACGGGTCTAAAATCGAAGTTCGAGGATTTCCACGGGCTCAAGTATACAAACGACGCCATCAAGGCCGCTGTTGAGCTGTCGGACCGGTACATCACCGACCGCAAGCTGCCGGACAAGGCGATCGACGTGATCGACGAAGCGGGCGCCGCTCAGTGGCTGCTGCCCGCGCCGAAGCGCAAAAAACAGGTCGGCATCCGCGATATCGAAGCGGTCGTTGCCAAGATCGCGCGTATTCCGCCCAAGCAGGTGACCTCGGATGATGCCGCTTCGCTGAAATCGCTTGAGGGCGACCTCAAGCGCGTCGTGTTCGGCCAGGACGAAGCCATCGTCGCGCTGTCGGCGACGATCAAGCTGGCCCGCGCTGGCCTGCGCGAGCCTAACAAGCCGATCGGCTCCTACCTATTCACCGGCCCAACCGGGGTCGGCAAGACCGAAGTCGCCAAGCAGCTGGCGTCCATCATGGGCGTCGAGATGCTGCGCTTCGACATGTCTGAATACATGGAGCGCCATACCGTCAGCCGTCTTATCGGCGCGCCTCCCGGCTATGTCGGTTATGATGAAGGTGGTCTGCTCACGGACGGTGTGGACCAGCATCCGCACTGCGTTCTGCTGCTCGACGAAATCGAGAAGGCACACCCGGACCTGTTCAACATTCTGCTGCAGGTGATGGACAACGGCGCGCTGACGGATGCCAACGGCCGCAAGGTCGACTTCCGGAACGTGATCCTTATCATGACCACCAACGCCGGTGCGTCGGACGCGGCGAAAAACTCCATCGGCTTTGGACGCGGCAAGAAGGACGAGGAATCCGATGAAGCGCTGAAGCGCCTGTTCACACCGGAATTCCGCAATCGTCTCGATGCAACGATCACCTTCGGCGGCCTGACGCCGGAAATCATCGACCGTGTCGTCGAGAAGTTCATCCTGCAGCTGGAAGTCCAGCTGGAAGACCGCAATGTCTCGATAGAGGTGTCGAAGCCGGCCCGCGAATGGCTGGCCAAACGCGGCTTCGATCCCGACATGGGGGCGCGCCCGCTGTCGCGGACGATCCAGGAATACGTCAAGAAGCCGATGGCCGAGGAGCTTCTGTTCGGCAAGCTCATGAAGGGCGGCCTCGTCAAGATCGGCCTCGACGACAAGAAGGACGAGCTCACCTTCAAGTATCTCGCGGAACCCGCGAAGAAAAAGAAGGCGACCAAGGACGCCACCGAAGAGCCGGCGGCGTAAAGCCCTTTGATTTTTCCAACTACCCGAAAGGGCTGCCCGTGCGGCAGCCCTTTTGCGTTTCGGGGACGGCGCCTATGGTCGCCCAAAGAACAATCGGGGAGAGAACATCATGGCAGTTCACGGCAAATGCGATCCGAAATTCGCGAAGGTGAAGGAAGAGCTTGAGCGCAATCTGGCGACGCGCGGCGAAGTGGGCGCAAGCGTCTGCCTTTCGGTCAACGGCGAGACGGCCGTGGATCTCTGGGGGGGGATGGCGAACCCGGAGACCAACGATCCTTGGCAGGAGGACACGATCTCCATCGTTTTCTCGTGCACCAAGGCCGCCGTGGCGCTGTGCGCGCATATCCTGATCGACCGGGGCCAGTTGAATCCGGCAGCGCTGGTGAAAGAGTACTGGCCTGAGTTCGCAAAGAACGGGAAAGAGAAGACCACCGTCCAGATGATGCTGAACCACGAGAGCGCGCTGCCGACACTGCGCGATCCCGTGAAGCCCGGCGGATTCTCCGACTGGAACTACATGGCAGGCCGGATGGCGGACGAGGAAGCCTTCTGGGAAGTAGGCACGCGCAACGGCTATCACATGATCAATTTCGGTTGGACGGTTGGCGAGCTGGTGCGCCGCGTGTCCGGCAAATCGCTTGGCACCTTTTTCCGCGAGGAAGTGGCGGAGAAGACCGGCGCGAAATTCTGGATTGGCCTGCCGGAGAGCGAGAAGGTGCACATCGCCCCGATCCGACAATACGCGCCGAAGCCGGGTGATCAGCCCTCGGAGTTTGCGATCAAGCTGATGACTGAGCCGGACTCTATCCAGCACAAGAGTTTCATGAACAGTGGCGGCTGGGACTTCAACGACCGCCAGAGCCAGGCCGGCGAGATCGGCGGCGGCGGCGGGCTGTCGAATGCGCGCGGGCAGGTGGCGTGGTACACGGAGCTTGCGACAAATTCCGGCAAGCTGGTCTCGTCCGACCGGCTCGCCGCCATGAGCATGGTGTCTACCGCGACGCAGCGCGACGCGACCCTTCTGATCCCGACGCGCTTTGCCTCCGGCTTCATGAAATCGATGGACAACCGAGCAGGCGGGTTCGGGCCGGGCACCAGCGCAGTCATCGGCGAGAAGGCCTTCGGCCATGTCGGCGCCGGCGGCTCGATCGGCTTTGCCGACCCCGAATGCGGCCTCGCCTTCAGCTACACTATGAACCAGATGGGCAACGGCCTGCTGGTCAACGAGCGCGGGCAGAGCCTGATCGATGCGGCGTACACGGCGCTCGGTTACCGCACGAACGCGCCGGGGGCCTGGGTGCGCTGACGCGCATCAGCCCTTGGCGAACCGGATTTCGCCGGGGGCTAGGCCTTCGAGGGTCCACTCGCCGACTTGAATTCGGATCAGGCGCAGGGTGGGGTGGCCCACAGCGGCCGTCATACGTCGCACCTGGCGGTTGCGGCCCTCAGTGATCTGCAACTCGATCCAGCTGTCGGGAACCGACTTGCGGAAGCGGATCGGCGGGTCGCGCGGCCAGATGTTGTCTGGCTCCGGCAGGGCGCGCACTTTTGCGGGGCGGGTCATCCCGTCCTTCAGCCCGACGCCAGTCGCGAGCGCGTTCAGCGCCGCTTTGTCCGGGATGCCCTCGACCTGCGCCCAGTAGGTTTTAGCGAGGCTGTGCTTCGGATCGCTGATGCGGGCCTGAAGCGGACCGCTGTCGGTGAGGACGACCAGGCCTTCGGAGTCGTAGTCGAGCCGGCCGGCCGGATAGACGTTCGGCACTGGCACGAAGTCCCTCAGCGTGCGCTTGCCGCTGCCTTCATCCGTGAACTGAGAGAGCACGTTGAAGGGCTTGTTGAGGAGGATGATTTTCAGTTGACCGCCTCGTGCAGGGCTTTGAGGGTGGCGAGCAGGTTTTCAGCGCCGGAGAGCGCCAGGCAGCTGGGTGCATCGCACAGGGCCTTGTCAGGATCGGTGTGGAATTCAAGGAAAACGCCATCGGCGCCGGCGGCGACAGCCGCCTTCGCGATAATCGCCACGCCGCCGCG
>JBGTKN010000295.1:0-10245 GCA_041744615.1 Hyphomonas sp.
CTGCGGGCGCCGTCCGCCGAAGGTCTCGACCTGGCCGAAGCCGCGATGGCCGCCGGGCTTTCGGCCTTGATGACCGGCCACCGCGCGCCGGCTTCGGATGACCTGCGCTTGCGCATGGAGCAGATCATTTCCCTCGCCGAGGAGATTGCCGAGGACGCCGAAGCGTTGCCGGACCTGCCCGCCCTGTCGGAGGAGCCGCCCGCGCGTGTACGCCGCATACGCCTGCCAGATCGCCGCAAGGGCTACATTCAGAAAGCCACTGTCGGCGGCCACAAGGTTTACCTGCATACCGGCGAGTTCGACGATGGCAGCCTCGGCGAAATTTTCATCGACATGCACAAGGAAGGCGCCGCCTTCCGCAGCCTGATGAACAACTTCGCCATCTCGGTGTCGCTCGGCCTGCAATACGGCGTGCCGCTGGAAGAGTATGCCGACGCCTTCGTATTTACGCGGTTCGAGCCGGCGGGCGCCGTGACCGGCAATGACCGGATTACCAATGCCACCTCCATACTCGACTACATCTTCCGCGAACTTGCCGTCTCCTATCTGGGTCGCGACGACCTTGCCGAAGCCGACGTGACCCATGACGGCCTTGGCCGGGGGGCGGGCGATGCGACCCGTGGTGAGACCGCCGTTTTCACGACCGAAGCCGCCCAGATCATTTCCCGTGGCTTCTCGCGCGGGCAGTTGCCGGACAACATCGTCATCCTCGACAAACGCCGCGCCGAGAAGGCCGCCGAGGAGCCGGAAGCGGCGCAGGACCTCTCGCCTGCCTATGTTTCGCAGGCCTGCCCGGCCTGCGGGAGCTTCACCCTGTTCGAGGCTGGCCCGGACGGCCACTTGGCATGCGACACGTGCGGCGAGGAAAGCCGCGCCAGTCAATAGTCCTGACACGCGACTTCCCGGCGGGCCCGCCCCCTCTCCACGGGAAAAAACATGACCTAACGGCAAGACTTATTGCTTTCTGGCAACAGTCGTGCCGCATTTACAGTTCTTACAGTTTGTTCAGTTTAGACCGTACTCCGAAACCGCTATCCCGAGTCCCATGGACAACCTCAATATTCGTCTCGTTTCTCTTGCAGGTGCTTTTGCCGCAATGGCTGCGCCGGGGGCTTTGGCCCAGGGCCAGCCCGTCGCCTGGTCCCCCAGCTATGTCGGCACCTGCGCGACCTGCGAACTTTCCGGACGCAACCTGACCGGCTGGACCCTTGCCGGCGCTAACTATTCCGAGGCCAAGCTGGACTATTCGGTGATGCGCGGTGTGCAGGCGACCTCCGTCAATTTCGAACGCGCCAACCTGACCGGCGCCGACATGCGAGGCGCCGTGTTGACGAATGCCAAGCTGGCGGACGCCGTGTTCGCCGGCACGCGCCTGCAGGAAAGCAGCGCCACGGGCGCCGACCTTCGCCGCGCTTTGCTGCATGGCGCAAGTCTGCAGGACTCCGTGATGATCGGCGCAAACTTCGAAGAAGCAGAACTGATCATCGCCCGGCTTGAAGGCGCAGACCTTTCCGCCGCCAATTTCGAGGGCGCCGTGTTCGACCGCGCGAACCTGCGCGGCGCAATCTTCAACGGCGCCAACTTCAAGAACGCCCGCATGAGCGGCGCCGACATAACCGGCGCCTCATTCAAGGACGCCCGCTTTCCGGGCGCCAATCTCGCCTCTGTGAAAGGTTTCTCGGAAGCCGACTTCGAAGGCGCTTGCGGCTCTGTGTCGACCCGCCTCCCGCCGGACTCGCGCCTGCCGCTCTGCACCACGGTGCAACTGACCGCACGTCTTGCCACGGACCTCGACTGACCGCGGCAGCCACTGACATTGTCGGCTGCGCACGGCGCGCTCATTGCTACGCTGCCATGAGCTGATTTCCAGCAACGATCCTGCCTCCTGCTTGCTCCCAAGGCTCACTCAGTTCAAGACTTTGAAACCGCACGGCTTGGACGCACGGCGGAGTCTTTGGCGTGTGTTCGCCGGTCCATCAGTCTACGGCTTGAATCGAAGAGGAATGGGGAATGCACAAAGTCTCAGCTTTACTGGCCGCGAGCGTCTGGATCTGCTCCACGGCGTGGGCCGGCACGTTCGTCGCCGTTACCGATCCCGCAGGTAGCGTCGACACGGCCGCGATCGGCATCAATGATCACGGCAAGGTTGCCGGCTCATACACGACGACAGGCAGCGACATGATCGGCTTCACCGGTTCGATCGATGGAGTCTATGAGATATTTTCATTTGATGGTCATCCGACACAGGGCCGGGGCATCAACAATAGCGGCACGGTCACAGGCTATTATGTGCCTGGCACCGAAATGAATGCATTCGTCCGATCGCCTTCGGGCGCCCTCACGCAGGTTACGAAAGACGGAATCGCGGTGGTCGGGATGGTCGAAGGTATCACCGCCGGCGGCAAGTTCGTCGGTGACTATCGCACGGCGCCGCCCTCTGTGCCGGCGCGGACCGGCTTTGAGGGATATGCTGCCAATTACGCCGCCGACGTCGCGCTGCCCTTCCCGGTCGTTCGCATTGCAGCGCGCGGCCGTAACATAAATGGCGACATTTCAGGCTGGTTCATCGCCGCTGCTGGCGAAGCCCCGCAGGGCTTCGTGATCCAGGCAGGAGTCACCACCGTGCTTACCTTTCCCGAACCGAATACCGCCACGTATGTCGAAGGCCTGAACGATAAGGGCGAACTCAGCGGATCCTGGGTGGACCTCGACGGCAACTCCCACGGCTTAGCGCTTGCCTCCGATCTCGTGACCTGGACGTCCTTCGATGCGCCGGGCGGGACGCAGACGCAGGCCTGGCAGATCAACAAACATGGAGAGATTGCGGTTTCGAGCTTCAACGAAACCACCGGCACCACCGGCTCGTTCATCTATTGCCCCCGCAAAGGCGGTATTTGCGCCGGCAAGAAGGGAAAGGCCGCGAAAGAAAAATCAGTCAGGAGCAAGATCAAGCTGAAGAAACCGAAAGCTGGCACAAAGGGCGTTGATCCGGACGCAAAGTCGAAAGGCACAGTCCACTAGCGCGCGCACCAATTCCTGTGTCGAAATGATGAAAGCCTACTTTGTCGGGAGCAGGCTTACCTGTCAGGACTTCGCGGCGGGGGCAAGCCGGATGTTCAACTCTTTCAGTTGCTTGTCTTCCACAGGGCTCGGCGCGCCCATGAGAAGATCGCGGGCCTGTTGGTTCATCGGGAAGAGGATCACGTCGCGCAAGCTGTCGGCTTCGGCGAGCAGCATGACGATGCGGTCCACGCCCGGCGCAATTCCGCCGTGCGGAGGGGCGCCAAAGCGGAAGGCGTTCAGCATGCCGCCGAATTTCTCCTCGACGACGTTCGGGCCTTTGCCCGCGAGTTCAAAGGCCTTGAGCATGATTTCGGGGCGGTGGTTCCGGATCGCGCCGGACGACAGCTCCACGCCGTTGCAGACGATGTCATACTGGTAGGCCTTGAGCGCCAGCTGTTTCTCTACCGTGTCGGCAGCGAGCAGGGCTTCCATGCCGCCTTGCGGCATCGAGAACGGGTTGTGGCTGAAGTCTACGCACTTGTTGTCTTCGTCCCACTCATACATCGGGAAATCGACGATCCAGCAGAAGCGGAAGATGCCCGGCTCGATCAGGCCCAGCTCCTCGCCGATGCGGATGCGCGCCTGGCCCTGCAGCTTGACAGCGGCAGTTTTGTCGCCGGCCGAGAAGAAGAGCGCGTCGCCTGCCTTCACGCCTGCCTTCGCGGCGAGCGCGGCAAGGGCGTCCGGCGCGAAGAACTTTGCGATCGGACCCGTTCCGGAAAGCTTGCCGTCTTCCTCGACGAAGCGGATGTAACCAAGGCCGGGGGCCTGCATTTCCTTCTTTGCCCAGGCGTCCATCTTGTCGAAGAAGGAGCGCGGCTGCTCGCCGGAATTCGGCGCCGGGATGGCGCGGACGATTCCGCCGCCATCGACGATCTTCTTAAACACGCCGAGCGTCACGTCCTCACGCGTCGCGATGTCGGAGACATCGCAGCAGATGATCGGGTTGCGCAGGTCCGGCTTGTCGACGCCGTATTTCAGCATGGCTTCCGCATACGGAATATGCGGGAACGGGCCCGGCGCGACAGTGCGACCCTTGCCGTCCCAGTTCGCGAACTCCTCGAACACGCCGCGCATGACGGGCTCGATGGCGCCGAACACGTCTTCCTGCGTGACGAAGCTCATCTCGATATCAAGCTGGTAGAACTCGCCGGGCGAGCGATCGGCGCGTGCGTCCTCGTCGCGGAAGCACGGCGCGATCTGGAAATAGCGGTCGAAGCCGGAAACCATCAGCAGTTGCTTGAACTGCTGCGGGGCCTGCGGGAGGGCGTAGAACTCGCCCGGGTGCATGCGGCTCGGCACCAGGAAGTCGCGCGCGCCTTCGGGACTGGAGGCGGTCAGGATCGGCGTCTGGTATTCGGTGAAGCCCTCGGCGACCATCCGGCGGCGCAAGCTGGCGATCACGTTGGAGCGCAGAACCATGTTCTTGTGCAGGGCTTCGCGGCGCAGGTCCAGGTAGCGGTGCTTGAGGCGAATATCTTCCGGATAAGAATGATCGCCGAACACCGGCATTGGCAGCTCGGCAGCCTCGGATTGCACGGACACGGCTCCGCCCACTATCTCGATCTCGCCCGTTGCGAGGTTGGCGTTGACCAGTTCGGCCTCGCGGGCGACCACCTTGCCCTCGACCGTAATGACGCTCTCGGCGCGCAGGCGTTCAACCGTGGCGAAGCCCGGCGAGCCCGGATTGAAGACGATCTGGGTCAGACCGTAATGGTCCCGAAGGTCGATGAACATGACGCCGCCATGGTCGCGCCGACGGTGCAGCCAACCCGAAACCTTGACCGTCTCGCCTACATGGGATTTGCGCAACTCCCCGCAGGTATGGGTGCGATAGGCATGCATCGGGCGAATACTCCGGTATCTCGGCCAAACAGAAAGAAGCGGCGTAGGGCACAGACCCCCTCGCCTTTGTCAAGCAGGTGCGATAAGCGCTCGCGCAATGACTGACAACACCCTGACGCCGATCACCGAGCAGTCCGCACTGGAAGACCTCTGCGGAGCCCTTGCAGAAGCCGAATTCGTCTGCGTGGACACCGAATTCCACCGGGAGACCACCTACTGGCCCGAACTGTGCCTGATCCAGGCCTCCGGGCCCGGAATCGAGGGCCTGATCGACCCGCGGGCCGAGGATCTGGACATCAAGCCTTTCCTCGATCTGATTGCCTCCGACCGGCAGACCAAGGTGTTCCATGCCGCCCGTCAGGATATCGAGATTTTCAACCGCCTGATCGGCCACCCGCCCGGCCCGGTGTTCGACACTCAGGTCGCCGCGATGGCGCTGGGGTTCGGCGATTCGATATCCTATGACAACCTCGTCCAGCGCGTGCTCAAGAAGCAGATCGACAAGTCCAGCCAGTTCACCGACTGGATGCGGCGGCCGCTGAGCCAGAAGCAGCTGGTTTACGCTCTCGGAGATGTGACCCACCTGCGCGACGCCTACCAGATCATGCGCGACGAGCTCGCCCGCACCGACCGGCTGGCCTGGGTGCGCGAGGAGATGGCGGATCTTGAAGACCCTGCCACTTATGACACCGAACCGATGAATGCCTGGCAGCGCCTCAAACTGCGCATGCCGAAGAAGGACTATGCCGCTATCGTCGTCTCTGTCGCCGCCTGGCGCGAGCGCGTGGCACAGGAACTGGACAAGCCGCGCCGCCGCATACTGAAGGATGACGCGATCCAGGAGATCGCCGCGCAAAAGCCGCGCACGGAAGAAGACTTCGCCCAGCTGCGCGCGGTGCCGAACGGGTTCATCCGCTCCAAGCATGGCCAGGGCCTGCTGGAGGCCGTGCGCGCCGCGATCGATGCTCCGGATACCTTTGCGCCGGAAATCGTCCGCCATCCCCAGAATGCGCAGATTCCGGCAGGCGCGCCAGAATTGCTGAAGGTGCTTCTGAAACACGTCTCGGACGAGAATGATGTCGTCCCGCGCCTGATCGCCAACTCTGCCGACATCGACCGGATCGCCAGAGGCGAGACGAGCGAGGACATCGCGGCGATGACCGGCTGGCGCTACGAGATGTTCGGAAAGAAGGCGATCGCGCTGCTTTCCGGCAAGCTCGCCGTTTCGTTCGCAGGCGGACAAGTTCGCCTGTTCGACGTCTGAGCGTCAGCGCACGCTGGTGCGTGACTTCAGTTTCAGGTGGCCGGCTGCCTGCGACAGGCGCCGCTCCACCGTTTCCGAAATCAGCAGCTTGTCGCGTGGATCGACTTCCAGTTCGAGGGCGTCGCCCACTCGCCGCAGGGCGGCTCGCTTGAGAATGGGCCCGGAGCGGCCGGAGAAGACGGCGCCGAGGCGCATCAGCAAACCGATCTGGCGCGCGCGGTCGGCCTGGGCTTCGGTGGCGAGCGTGATGTGCTCGGCGGGGCGCTTGAAATCCTTCTCGTAACGGCAGCCGATGGCATAGGCGATCATCGCGCGTTCGGGATGGTTGAGACCGGAGTAAGGTGCGCGCAGGGCCTGGTCGTAGGCCAGTTCGGCGCGGTGGTCCGGATGGAACCGGCCGGCGCTGTCGGCCATCATGCAAGCGGCTTTCTCGATACGCACATCGGCGGCCGGTGACCCGAAGAGGTCCGGCTGGGGCACCAGTGCGGGCGTGATGAAATCATGCAGGGCGCGGCCAAATGCGATCTGGTTGATATCGAGGCGAGCGAACGCGATCACGCCATCCGTGAGCGGATCTTGCGGCTTCAGGCCCATCAGCTCCTGCAGCACACCCTCGCGCACGCCGGCGGCCGAGATCGTCACACCGTCAAGCTTGCCGACCGTCAGGATTTCCTCGAGCGTGATCGCGGCGACGTGCAGCAGCTTCGCACGCTTGCGGTCCAGCGCCTCGATCTGGGTACGCGCGGCAGCGTTGGTCAACGCGTCCACGGTCAGCTTGGTGGCGCGGGCCACCTGCCCTTCGTTGATCTGATAACCTTGCAGGACGTGCAGAGGATATCGGTCGAGCTCCATCACCAGCCGCGCAAATGCGCGCCAGGCACCGCCGACGGCATAGAAGCGCCCCTTGGCCGAGGCGAGCGCCTGGCTGGCCTTCAACTCGTCCCTGATCCGTTTACGGAGCTCCTTGGGATCGCTGACGGCGTCGCCGAGGGCGAGCGGGCCGATCATCAGGCTTTCGCCCTGCCCCGGCGCGCCGCCGATGCCCTGGAATTCAAGGCTCGAGCCGCCGAGATCGCCCGTCAGGCCAACGGGATGATAGAGATTAATTTCCACACCGCGGGCCGACAGGCGCGCTTCGTCTTCACCGGACAGGAGGCGGATCGGCCGGCCGAGCACCTTGCCGGCCTGTTTCAGGAAATCGCCGCCGTCATCGGCCGTGCGCACGGCTGCCGTAGCCACCGCCTGCCAACTCTCGACATTCAGAGCCTTGAGGATCGCGCGGAACCGGCCAAGCGCGGCCAGTGCAGCCTCGATGCCTTTCGGCGAGAGCCGGCCGGTCTTTGTCAGCCCTTCACCAAGGCCGGCCATGACTTTCTCGTTGAAGCTCTGCAGGATCGAGGCGCCGAGCACATCGCAGATCACAAGGCGCACGGAGTTTGATCCGATATCGATGATACCGGCCTGGCGGGGTTGGGGAATACTCATTTCGGCCCTTCAGGCAGAGTCAGGCGCGGTGGCAGGCTGACTTCCAGCGCGCTGCCCCTTCCCGAGAGGCTGGGATTGGACATGAAATATCCGTGGGCGGAGAAGGTTTCGTCCGGCGACTTGCTGCGCAGGCGCTCATAAGTGCCGTCCGAATGCATCAGCCAGGTCTGCTGCTCGTCATTGAGGTTCGCGACCATGATCTGGTTCAGCACCTGGCGGTGCACCGTAGGGTTCTGGATCGGCACCAGAACCTCGACGCGCCGCGACAGGTTGCGGGGCATCCAGTCGGCCGATGACATGAACACTTTCGAGTTTGCCGAAGGTAAAGCCTCGCCATTGGCAAAACAGATCACCCGCGCATGTTCCAAGAACCGGCCGACGATGCTCTTGACCGTTATGTTTCCGGACAGCCCCTCGATGCCGGGGCGCAGGCAGCAGATGCCGCGCACGACCAGTACGATCGGCACCCCGGCCTGGCTCGCCTTGTAGAGTGCATCGATCACCTCGCCATCGACCAGCGAGTTCATCTTCGCCCAAATGCCGCTTGGCTTGCCCTTCTTTGCGGCCAGTACTTCACCCTCGATCAACTCCAGCAGGTGCTGCTTGAGATTTACCGGCGCCATGCTCAGCGTCTCGAAATCCGGCGCCACGTCCGGCGGCTCCCGGTTCGCCGTCACATAGTTGAATAGGCGGTTGGCGTCACGTCCCAGCGCCGGATCGGCGGTGAACAGCGACAGGTCGGTATAGATGCGGGCATTGATCGGGTGATAGTTGCCGGTGCCATAGTGCGTGTAAGTGCGCAGATCGTTGCCTTCACGGCGTACGACGAGCGAGACTTTCGCATGTGTCTTGTACTCGATAAACCCGTAAACAACCTGAACGCCGGCGCGTTCAAGATCGCGCGCGAGACGCAGGTTCGCTTCCTCATCAAAGCGCGCCTTGATCTCGACAAGCGCGGTCACCGTCTTGCCGGATTCCGCCGCCTCGATCAGGGCGCCGACGATCGGCGAATTTATAGTGGTGCGATAGAGCGTCTGCTTGATTGCGACGACTTGCGGATCGTTCGCCGCCTGACGCACGAACTCGACGACGACATCGAAACTCTCGAACGGATGATGGACCAGGATGTCCTTGGCCCGGATGGCCGCCAGGATATCGCCGCCCATCTCGCGGATGCGTTCCGGATAACGCGGCTCGTAGGGCGTGAAGAGAAGGTCCGGACGGTCATCGACGATCATCTCGGCGAGGCGCGCCATGCCGAGGATGCCGTCATACAGAACAATGTCGGAAGGCTCCGCGCCGATCTCGCGCATGATGAAAGTGCGCAGCCGCTCCGGCGCGCTCGATTGCATCCGCAGGCGGACGATCCGGCCGCGCCGGCGCTGTTTTAGCAAGACTTCAAATTCACGGATCAGATCTTCGGATTCTTCCTCGATCTCGATATCGCTGTCGCGCACGATCCGGAACAGGCAGCGTCCGGCTTCCTTGAAACCGGGAAACAGGGTCGTCAGGAACAGGCCGATCACGTCTTCCAGCGCGATGAACCGGATGCCCGGCTTGTTGCCTTTCGGCAGCCGAATGAAGCGGCGAACGAAGGTTGGCATGGGAACAATGCCGACCTGCTCATCGCCGCCTCTCAGGGACTGCAGGTCAAACGCGATCGTGAAACCGAGGTTCGGGATGAAGGGAAATGGATGCGCCGGATCGATCGCCAGCGGGGTCAGGATCGGAAAGATGTTGGCGTGGAAATAGGTCTCGATCTCGGCGCGTTCGCGCTTGGTGAGTTCCTTCGGTTCGAGCACGAAGAGACCCTCTTTCTCCATGTCCGCCTTGATGTGGCGCCAGCCTTGCTGCTGGGCATCGATCAGGCGCAGCGCGGCAGCCTCGATCTCTGCGACCTGCTGGACCGGGGTGAGCCCATCCTGGCTCGGCTTGGTGACGCCCGCCCGCACCTGCTCGCGCAGGCCGGCATAGCGCACCATGTCGAACTCATCGAGGTTGCTGGCGGAAATCGACAGGAAACGCAGGCGCTCGAGCAGCGGGTGGGCCGGGTTCTCGGCTTCCTCGAGCACACGCCGGTTGAATTCAAGCCAGGAGAGCTCGCGATTCAGGAATCGCCCGGGCGAGCTCATAAGCTGCTTGTTCATTCGCTGCTGGCCATCCGGCATGCCGTCTCACCCTTCCGCCTCATCATACCCGGCGGCTTCGCCCATCTGCTCCAACACCCGGCGCGCCAGCGGCAAGCTGGGAGCCCGATCATGGTCGCTGACGGCGTCGCTGAGCCGGTCCATGAAGTTCTCAACGGCGTCATAGGCAAGTTCAAGCCGGGGCACCAGATAGTTGAGCGTCTCAGGCGAAAGTCGCAGGAAGCGTCGTTCGGCAGCAATCGCGAGCCGGGCGAGTACGATACTGTCATCTGGCGGACCGATCTCGCCCACCGGCAGGGCATTCAGACGGGATTTGAGATCCGCCGAGGCGGTACGCCATTGCGGCGGCGCCCGGTGCGCTGCCAGCAGGACGCGCCCGCCCCCTGCGGTCACGACGTTGATCAGCGAGAGCAGTGCCTCTTCATGCCGGCTGGCGGCGAG
>JBGTKN010000296.1:0-2368 GCA_041744615.1 Hyphomonas sp.
CGCGCTGCCGAAATCTCGGCCCCGGTCGTGGCAGAAGCCGAGCCCGCCGCCGCCAACGGCAACGCGACGCGCTAGGCCCCTTTACCTGCGGCGCCCGCAGCGCCACATGTGGGGCTGACAGGAAGCCGAAAAGGCGCAGAAACAGTCCGATGAGCCACAATCCGATCCGTCCCTGGCGCAATATCGAGCGCCGGAAATCGCGCCAGATCCGGGTCGGCAATGTGCTGGTCGGGGGCGATGCGCCGATTGCCGTCCAGTCGATGACCAATACCCCCACCGAAGACGCCGGCGCGACGATCGACCAGATCGTCCGCTGCGCCGAAGCGGGCGCGGACATCGTGCGCGTTTCGTGCCCGACTGAAGATGCCACCAAGGCTATGTACCAGATCGTCAAGGCGAGCCCGGTGCCGCTCGTGGCGGACATCCATTTCCACTACAAGCGCGGCATCGAAGCCGCCGATGCGGGCGCCGCCTGCCTGCGCATCAATCCCGGCAATATCGGGTCGCAGGCGCGGGTGAAAGAAGTGGTCGCGGCGGCCCGCGCGAATGGCTGTTCGATCCGGATCGGCGTCAATGGGGGGAGCCTGGAGCGCCACCTCCTCGAGAAGTATGGCGAGCCCTGCCCGGACGCGATGGTGGAAAGCGCGCTCGACCATGCGCGAATTCTCGATGATCTCGGCTTCCACGAATACAAGATCTCGGTGAAGGCCTCCGACATGTTCCTCACCGTGGCAGCCTACCAGCTGCTGTCGGAGGCGACCGACGCGCCGCTGCATCTGGGCATCACGGAAGCCGGCGGGCTTCGTACGGGTACGGTCAAATCCGCCATCGGCATGGGCTCGCTGCTCTGGGCCGGGATCGGCGACACGATCCGCGTGTCGCTGTCGGCAGCGCCGGAGGAAGAGGTCAAGGTCGGCTACGAGATGCTGAAATCGCTCGGGCTTCGAACCCGCGGCGTCAACATCATCGCTTGCCCCAGCTGCGCGCGGCAGGGGTTCGACGTGATCTCGACGGTGGAAATTCTCGAGCAGCGCCTCGCGCATGTGACCGAGCCGATCTCGCTGTCGATCATCGGCTGCGTGGTCAACGGACCCGGTGAGGCGGCCCTCACAGATCTCGGATTCACCGGCGGTGGCAAGGATAGCGGCAAGATGTTCGTGAACGGACGGGCCGATCACAATGTGTCCACCTCCGACATGGTGGAGCACATCGTCAAGCTGGTCGAAGACCGGGCCGCGAAGCTGAAAGCCGAACGCGAAGCGGAGCAGGTTCCGGCGGAGTAGGGGGCGTCTGGTCGCTTCACCATAAGGCAAGCGGGAACTCTTTTTTGACGTCAATCAGGACAACTGGCTCCGTGTGACTGGGTGATCAGGCAGGCCCGCAGGAGCTGGCGGGCACGAGTGTCGCCGCCGCATCATACAGCGCCTGGGTCGGCGCCAGGCGGCGGATCAGGGCCAGGGCTTCGGGCTTTGAGAGGATGACCTGATCGGCATCGCCGTACTGGTAGACGTCCTGGCCCTGCAGCGCGACGACCACACGACGTTCGCCCGTCGCATTCGGCAGGCGGGCATCAAGAGATCCGGCATAGACATTGTCCGTGGACGCATCAAAGATCGAGAGCGATCCATAGTCCGGCCAGGTCGGCACGCTCAGCACGACCGGGCCTTTCGAGACATCGATCAGGCAGATGGCATAGGCGAGGTCGGGCGAGGGTCGCACGATGGTCTGCGTCTCCGGCGTGACACGCGGAGTCATGCGCCATTCATGAGGCGCGATGCCACCTCCCGTCATCCGTTCACGGGCTTTCGACATGATATGGCCGGGCAGGGCGTTCAGCGCGATGACGTGCGCGGCGGCAAATCCAACAACGAAAGCGGCGATGGCGATGACGGGCAGGCGCATCAGGCGGGCCCTCCGCAGGACAGCTTTTCGATGACGGGCGCGGTGAGCGTACTTTCGGGATCGGCAATCAGATCGGCTTCGGGTTTGTAAAGGCGCAGCGTCAGGTCAAACCTGCCGGCCATGTGGCTGGAGACCCAGCCGCCGGATTCCGGACCTTCGGCGGCGACGAGAAATGACCAGGCGGAGGCATCTCCCTCCAGTCCGGCCTTGGTCTGGTCGAAGGACAGCGCACGGTCCTTGTTGGCGGGCAGGTAGCTGGTGGCGTCATACAGAGTGAGGGACCACCAGAGGGCCGGCATCGCAGCGCCGGAGACAAGATAGGTGCAGTCCTCGGTCAGGCGGTCACCGGCGCTGTCCGTATTGCGAGTGAAGTAGACCGCTTCATCCTTGTTGAGCGCCAGCAGGCCGTGTCGGGCGACGCGGGCCCGGGTCCAGGGATTGGCGGCGGCCGAGCCGATCGTCCAGT
>JBGTKN010000297.1:0-1687 GCA_041744615.1 Hyphomonas sp.
CGCGGGCGCCTGCGTCACGCGGTTCGGTGCGTGCGCCGTGATTGCAGATGCCAGCGTACGGGCGACGGCTTCGACACCGGTCAGACCACGGAGCATCGGCTGCGGACGATTGATGCGCAGCGGACGCACGTGCGGCCAGAGGCGCATATATCCGAGGCCGCCGGGAGCTGCCAGCGACAGGACGATGTCGCCTTTGCCGTTGCCATAGCGGCGCACGTCCGCAGAGGCGATCTGGTCAAACGGCAGGTTCACGTATTTGCGGATCGCCACGCCGTAGCGCAGGACGACGCGTTTGGAGGTAACGGAGTAGACCGTCGCGCGCGCCATGGCCCATGCGATCAGCAACAACAGGCCGATCCCGGCCGCCGCGCCGATGCCGGAATTGATCGCCACGCGCGTCATCTCCAGCCCGGTCGCCCCGGCTGTTTCCAGATTGGCAAGACGCCAGCTGGTCGCCAGCACGAAATAGGCCAGCACGAACCGGATATGGAAGGCGTGGATGGCAAAGGCGAGCGTCCCGGGACTGCCCTGCCAGAGGAGCTGCTCACCCTCCGGCAGTGCCTGGGGGAGCCCGCGTACGGGCTCGCCCCCACCCTCTTCTTCATCGTGCAGCTTGATCACAGCCAGGGCTCCTGGCGCTGCGGCGTGGCATAGAGTGTGCCACCGCCATAATAGCCGCTGATCATGTCCTCCTCGAGCCGGGTGATCCGGTCCGGACTTTTGAGGCGTGGTACATTGGCAAAATGCTCGGCCTTGACAGCGTTGACTTCCACCCGCTTGCGGGCTTTCGAGATATTCGCGAACGGGACCGGCAGCAGGACGTGCTCACCCGAACCATCGAGCTTCACCTCGAGATAGCGGATGATCGCTTCGGCGCGGTCGACCCAAAGATCAGTCACGACGCCCGCTACCTTGCTGTCGAGCCCGACAACCGGAAGGCCGCGCGGATCGATATCCTTGGCCGAAACCGTATAGTCCGGGTTCAGACGGTAGGGCGAGATCCGGTCCTGGCCATCCCAGTTGAGATCCGGTACATCGGCACGCATCGCGTAGGAGGCGGGACCGACGCCGTCTTTCATGCCATCGCCCGACGGCACAAAGGGCGAACCTGCCCAGGGCGCGGTCCGGTTCAGCGCGAGTTCGCGCGTATCGGCTTTGCCATAGGTCATCTCGATCGTGCCGCGGCCGTTCGGAAGGTTGAAGGATTTCGGCGGCGGGACAAAGACGAGCGCCGGGGCTTCCTGGCGGCCGCTGGGATCTTCCTCCAGCGGATAGCCTTCGCGCATGCCTTCGCGTTGCAGGTAATAGATCAGCCAGACGAAGAAGATCATGAATGCCCAGAGGCAGACATCCACGAGGTCTATTCCGTTGACGAACTCTCCACTGAAAATCATGACCGTTCTCCTTGAGGGTCGTATCAGCCTGGGTATGCAGCCAGGCCGAACTTGGTGGATGGGGTAGTGGCAGGTGTCGCAAGTGTGTGACGGGCCAGCGGGCCAATCACGATAAGGGTGGCAAACAGAAGCAGAATCTCGAGGTGGTAGACCGCGCCATAGCCCGGCGCGGGACCCGTAAGTGCGGGACCGAGCTGGCCGCTTTCGGCGAGGCCCGAGACGACGTCGCGCACCGCGCCGCCGACCGCGACGGCAACGCCTGTAGCTGTCGCTGTGACGGCGCCCCAGGCGCC
>JBGTKN010000298.1:0-14215 GCA_041744615.1 Hyphomonas sp.
ATGACGGGGTGGTGCGGTGCCGCCGTTGTAATCGTGGGCTCGAACGAGCTGAGCCCGCCGGCCCGCGCTGAAAACTGAGGTACTGCCATGTCACGTCGCCATAGCGCGAAGTACAAGATCGACCGCCGTGTCGGTGAAAACATCTGGGGCCGCCCCAAGTCTCCCTTCAACAAGCGCAACTACAAGCCGGGCCAGCACGGCCAGAACCGCCGCAACAAGGTCTCGGACTTTGGCATGCAGCTGATGGCGAAGCAGAAGCTGAAGGGCTATTACGGCGACATCACCGAGAAACAGTTCTCGAAAATCTACGAAGATGCAGCCCGGATGAAGGGCAACTCGGCCGAGAACCTGATCGGCATCCTCGAGTCGCGTCTCGACACCATCGTCTACCGCGCCAAGTTCGTCCCGACGATCTTCGCCGCCCGCCAGTTCGTCAACCATGGCCACGTCACCGTGAACGGAAAACGCTGCAACATCGGCTCCGCCCGCCTGAAGGCTGGTGACGTCGTGCAGGTCCGCGAAAAGTCGCGCAACCTCGCCCTCGTCCTCGAAGCCCTCGGCAGCGCCGAGCGCGACATTCCGGATTATGTGGAAGTCGACCCGAAAGCGATGACCGCCGAGTTCAAGCGCATCCCGGTCCTGTCGGATGTGCCGTACCCGGTGAAGATGGAACCGGCCCAGGTGGTCGAGTTCTACTCCTCGTAAACCAATTGAATTCCTTGAAGTTTCGGGAAGGCCGCGCCAGACTGGTGCGGCCTTTTCATTTTGGATCCTGAGCCATGGCCATTCCCTCGATCGCCGCCGTCCGCAAAGCCATCCTGGCGCCCCCGGGCAAACCTTTCGACCTGTCGAAACGCGATACCGGCGGACGCGATGTCTTCCCCGACAAGGCCGAGGCCGAGACCAGCCTGAAGAAGGACGCCGCTGTCATCAACGAACTGAAGGATATGCTGTATGCGGAAGGCAGACGCTCCCTTCTCGTGATCCTTCAGGGCATGGACACGGCCGGTAAGTCCGGCACGATCAAGTCCGTGTTTTCGGACACCACACCGCTCGGCATGGAAGTGAAAGCCTTCAAGGCGCCCAGCAGCGAGGAACTCGCGCGCGACTATCTCTGGCGCGTCCACAACGCTGTCCCCCGGCGGGGCCATGTCGGAATCTTTGACCGATCACACTACGAAGATGTGCTGGTTGTGCGCGTACGCGAGCTTGCGCCGCTCGAAGACGTCGAAAAACGCTACGACCAGATCAACGCGTTCGAGAAACACCTCAGCGAGAACGGCACCACCGTCCTCAAGTTCATGCTGAACATCGGCTATGAGGAGCAGGGCGTCCGTCTGAAGGAACGCCTCGAGGAGCAACACAAACTCTGGAAGTTCAATCCGCTCGACCTTGATGATCGTTCGCGCTGGGCCGAGTTCATGCAGGCCTACGAATTCGCCGTCCAGCGCTGCTCAACCCGTCATGCACCCTGGCATATCGTGCCGGCCGACAGCCGCACACGGCGCAATGCCATCATCGCCCGCATGGTGCGCGGCGCGCTCGAAGGGATGGATCTGAAATGGAAGGACCCGGGCCTGAAGCCCGAGTCCTTTGATTTCGGCTAGTCGCTGAAGCTGACCGAACCGCCGCTGGATTTCGAACCATCCTGGACACCGGGCTTGCCCGATATCGAAACGTCTCCGCCGCTCGACGCGCGCGCCGTTGCGGTGCCGGTTGCGTAGGCATCGACATCAGCGCCGCTTGACGCGCTGATCGTCACATCAACGCAGCGCAGCTCGTCAGCTTCCACGTCAGCGCCGGACGAGGCGGACACGGACATAGTGCTGCAAGTGCCCTTCATCTCGACGTTGGCACCGGACGACGCGCTGACATCAAAGATCGCGGCCGCGGCGGAGCGGAGGTTCACCTCGCCCGAGGATGAAGCGCTGACCGAAGTCTTGCCTGTGCCGTTGACGAACACGTCCGCATCGCCGCTCGATGAAGCCGAAACGTTGAGCGCGCCGACAGCAAACTGAGCGGCCTTCAGGTCGCCCGAGGACGAGGCCGAAAGAGTTGCAGTTTGCGCACGGCCGGCAAGGATCATCGTGGCGCTCGACGACACGCTGGCGTCAAAAGCCGCCGCATCGAGGGTGGCCGATTCGAAGCGCGAGGATTGAGACGCCTTGACGCCGTCCAGTTCCGGGCCCGTCACATAAACGGTGTAGACCGGCATCTTCTTCCCGTTGACCTTCACGGTCTTGCCGTCGTCAGTAACGCTGAGCGAGCTTCCCCTCCACGAAAACAGGCCGCGCTTCTTGTCGATGCTTTCGCGCGTCACAATCAGCGTGTCTCCGTCAGTCTCGATCTTTGCATCGGAATAATCGCCATTGCTGGCTTCAACGACCACGCTCGTTTGCGGGCCCGACTTGAAGACGACGTTCATCGCCGCTTCGACCCTGATGCGCGAGAAATCGTTGGTGCTGTACGACTTGCCTTCGGCCAGCGCGGCGGGAGCCAGCAGCAAGGCAATCGTGGCGAGGGCGGTGAATGTCTTGATCATGAGGGGTCCTTCCGGGTTCGGTAAAACCTCTATGGATTATCGAAATACGATATGTCAATCGTTGTTTTTCGATAAACTTGGAAACCGTTATCTATCAGGGCTGTTGGTACGGCCCTGTCTGCGCAGGACCATTGGCGGTTGGCCATAGGCGCGCAGGAAGGCAACGCGCATCCGCTCCGGATCGCCGAATCCGGTATCTGCCGCAATCGCTTGCAAGGGCAGGGTGGTCGTCTCGACGCGTTGGCGAGCTGCTTCAAGGCGCAGCTTCTCCACGAAGCGTGCAGGGGTGGCTCCGGTTTCGGCGCGGAAGACGCGGGCAAAGTTGCGCGGGCTCATGGCGGCGCGAGCGGCCAGCGTTTCGACGTCCAGAGAGGCTGCGAGATTCGTCCGCACCCAGCCGATCAGCTCGTCGAACCGGCCGGAGGCGAGGCGCACGTCCTGCATGACGGAGAACTGGGACTGCCCGCCGGCCCGCCGCTGGTGCACGACCAGTTCGCGGGCGGCCTGGCGCGAAACATCCTCACCCAGATCCTCTTCGACCAGCGCCAGCGCAAGATCGATGCCGGCGGTGATGCCCGCAGACGTCCAGAATTTGCCATCCTGAACATAGATGCGATCCGCCTGCAGGTGCGTGTCGGGGAAGGCGCGGCGGAAGCTATCCGAGCGGCGCCAGTGCGTTGTCGCATTGCGGCCTTTCAGCAGTCCGGCCGCCGCGAGAACAAAAGAGCCTGAGCAAACCGAGCAGGTCCGCCGGGAGCGCACCGCCAAATCACGGATCGCTTCAAGCAGGGGCCCATTCGAGATAGCTTCGCGCGTGCCTTCGCCGCCAGAGACGATCAGCGTGTCCAGCTTAAGTTTTTGAGGCAGGGCTTCGGTCATTACCGACACGCCGCAGGAGGCGCTCACGGGTCCGCCGTCCAGCGAGTATACATTCAACCTGTAGGGCGGAGGCGACAGGCCCCGCGTGGGCATTTCGAACACGCCGATGGGGCCGGCGGCGTCAAGGAGCTGGAAGCTGTCGAACACGAGGACGCCGATATCGCGGGTTCGGGTTGTGGCGGAAACCATGGGAACATTGTCCTTTCTGCCACACCGCTTTTAGGCGACAAATCACCCTTCAGCAAGGAGGCCGCCATGAGCCAGACACCTTTCGTTACCGTTTTCGCAATCTATCCCAATCTCACCCAGCTGGATTTCACCGGCCCGCATCAAGTGCTTTCCCGTCTGCCAGGAGCGACCACGATCGTCGCGAGCCGCGACGGCGGCGAGATCGAGGCCGAAGGCGGCCTCGTGATAGGGCGTACACGGAAATTGTCCGAGATCGAGCGCTGCGATCTGATTTGCGTCCCGGGTGGGTCGGCCGCCACCGAAACGGCACTGGACGAGGAGTTCGTCTCGGAAGTACGCCGCCTCGCGCTGGGGGCAACTTACATAACGTCCGTCTGCACCGGTTCGCTGATCCTGGGCGCGGCGGGACTGCTGCAAGGCAGGCGCGCAGCCTGTCACTGGGCGTGGCGCGGCCTGCTGACTGAGTTTGGCGCTATCCCTGATCCGGCAAGGGTCGTCCGCGACGGGAACATCTTTACCGGCGGCGGGGTGACCGCGGGAATTGATTTTGCCTTCACGATGCTCGCTGAAATCGCCGGGGAGGGGTATGCCAAGGCGCTGACGCTTGGACTCGAGTATGCACCTGCGCCGCCCTATCGATGCGGACGGCCGGAACTCGCAGATGACGAGACGCTTCGCCTGATGGCGCGCAATACGGAGAAGATGATGGGCCAGCGTGCCGCCGAAGCCAAGGAAGCGGGCGCGCGGCTCAGCCGCTACGCCGTTTCGCCGTAGAGGTCGTAATCGTCCGCGCCGGTGATCTTTGCGCGGACGATGTCACCGGACTGGAGCGGGCGTTTGCTGGTCACATAGACCACAGCGTCGACTTCCGGCGCATCGGCCTTGGAGCGCCCGATCCAGCCGCCGGGGGACTGATCGTCTGCGCCGTCGATGATCACCTCGAGTTTCTTCCCGACTTGCGCGGCCGCGCGGGCGGCGGACACTTCAGCCTGCGCTTCCATGAATCGGTGCCAGCGCTCTTCTTTCACATCTTCGGGCACATGATTGCCGAGCTTGCCGCTTTCAGCATGCGCGACGTTCTCGTACTTGAAGCAACCGGCGCGGTCGATCTTCGCTTCGCGGATGAAGTCGAGTAGTATCTGGAAGTCTTCTTCCGTCTCGCCGGGAAAACCGACAATGAAGGTGGATCGTATGGTGAGGTCCGGCACATCGCTGCGCCATTTCGCAATGCGGGCGAGCACCTTGTCCTGATTGCCGGGGCGTTTCATCGCCTTGAGCACGGGGGCGGAAGCATGCTGGAACGGAATATCGAGATAGGGTGTGATCAGGCCTTCGGCCATCAGCGGAATCACATTGTCGACGTGCGGGTAGGGGTAGACATAGTGCATCCGCGTCCAGACCCCGAGGCTGCCCAGACCCTTCGCGAGATCCAGGAAGCGCGTCTCGTATTCGGCGCCGCGCCAGGTTTCCGGCTTGTATTTGATGTCCAGTCCGTAGGCGGACGTATCCTGGCTGATGACGAGGAGTTCCTTGACGCCGGCGGTGACGAGCTTTTCGGCTTCCATCAACACGTGATGGATCGGGCGGGAGGCGAGGTCGCCGCGCAGCTTCGGGATGATGCAGAAGGAGCAGCGATTGTTGCAACCTTCGGAAATCTTCAGATAGGCATAGTGGCGCGGGGTCAGCCGCAGGCCGCTTTCCGGAACGAGGTCGAGGTGTGGATTGTGCGGCGGCGTCAGGTGCGTGTGCACTGCATCCATCACGGCTTCATACTGGTGCGGACCGGTAACGGCGAGCACCTTGGGATGCGCGCGCTGGATCACTTCGGGCTCGGCGCCGAGACAACCGGTGACGATCACCTTGCCATTCGCCTCGATCGCTTCGCCGATCGCGGCAAGGCTCTCGTCGCGGGCGGAGTCGAGGAAGCCGCAGGTGTTGACTAGAACGAGGTCTGCGCCGGCATAGTCGGGCGCGATCTGATAACCCTCAGCGCGCAGGCGCGTGATGATGCGTTCAGAGTCGACCAGCGCCTTGGGGCAGCCGAGCGAAACGATACCGACTTTCGGCGTCTTGGCCGGTTTGATCGGCGCGAGCGTGGTGGGCGTTGCGGTCATGGGCGCCCTGCTAGCGCGAAACCGCACGTCGGGAAAGCGGCGCCATCCAGAACGGCGCCGGCTGCCGGGTTCAGTTCGCGGTGAGTTCGATACCCTTTTCAGCGAACAGCGATTTCAGTTCGCCGTTCTCGAACATTTCCTTGACGATATCGCAGCCGCCAATGAACTCACCCTTCACGTACAGCTGCGGGATGGTCGGCCAGTTTGTGTACTGTTTGACTCCGTCGCGCACGGCGGCGCTCTCGAGCACGTTCGTCGAGACATATTCCACGCCGAGATAGTCCAGAATCTGAACCACGGTAGACGAAAACCCGCACTGCGGAAAGGTAGGCGTGCCCTTCATGAAGAGGACGACGTTGTTCTGCTTTACGGCCTTGTCGATGGCGTCGAGGGTGGCTTGGTCAGTCATGGAAGCGGCTCCGTTTGAGCCTGTGATGTGGCTTGCATGCGCCGATGCGTCAAGGAAGACGGTGTTCTTGGGGATGGCGGTGTGCAGGGGTCACAAAACTTTCTTGTTATTAATTATCGATATGCGATTGCCATTTATCGAAAATCGATTATCTTTAATCGATAAGAGGCGGGCGGGTTGTTTCCGGGCGTCGCGAAGTTTCAGGAGACCACCCACATGTTGAATAGAATCAAGCTCAAGGCCGTTTCTGTCTCGGTGATCATGGCGCTGTGCGCGGTTTCGACCGGGGCAGCCCAGGCCAGCGAGACGCCGGGATCCGGTGAGGAGAAGGCGTTGGTCAACGAGAAGGTCGTGGTGACGGCACGCCGTCCGGCCGAGACCAAGAACTATGTCGAGCAGGTCACGGCGCCGCCCAGAGGCACCGAACAGCTCGCTCGCTGGAACGCGAACATATGCGTGGGCGTCTCAGGCGTGCGTGAAGAACATGCGCAATTTCTCGCAGACCGCGTGTCGCAACGCGCCGTGGAAATCGGCCTGCGCAGCGGCAAGCCCGGCTGCAAGCCGAATGTGACCGTGCTCGTGACGACCGAGCCCGAAAAGCTGATTGGCGCCATGCAGGAGGAGTATACGAGCCTGTTCGCCATCGCGAACGAGAACCGGACAGGTACGCTGGGAACGGCCGCCTTCGAACAATTCAAGACCGAGCCGCGGCCGGTTCGCTGGTGGCATGTGTCGGAAACCCTCAGCGCCGACGGCATGCGCATCCGCGGCGAAGCGCGCCAGGGTGTGAACGACGGGGTGACGGGTGCGCCTTCGGTCCGCTCAGAAGGCAGCCGGCTTCGTTCGGCCATCCGCGAAGACCTCAGCCGGGCGATCATCGTGATTGATGCGACCGAGGTTCAGGGCGTGTCTCTGGATTCCCTCGGTGACTATGTCGCCTTTGTCGCCCTGATGCAGGCCGATCCGAATGGCAATACGACCGGTATCAACACGGTGCTCAACCTGTTCCGCACCGATATGGGCGACAGCCGCGCCACGTCGATGACCGACTGGGATAAGGACTTCCTGCGCGCCCTCTATTCGATGCCGCGTAACACCGCCTCGCTCAGCCAGGCCGAACGCTACCTTGCCCAGCGGATGGAGCGCGACTGAGCCTTCTCCGATCCGCTTGATTAAAAAAGGGCGCTCCCGGCGGAGCGCCCTTTTCCTTTGACGGAGCTTGCCGGGGCTTACCAGCCGCAGGTCTGGCCTTCGTTCTCTTCTCTCAGGTAGACGATGAGCAGGTCGAAATATTCGATGATCGCGCTGCCATCCATGGTGCGGGTGCCGGTGAACTTCTCCAGCGTGTCCGGCCAGGGCTGCGAGTTGCCGGCCTCAAGCATCTCGTTGAACCGGGCGCCAACTTCCTTGTTCCCGTAGATCGAGCAACGGTGCAGCGGGCCTTCCCAGCCGGCCTGTTCGCAGGCGGCCTTGTGGAACTGGAACTGCATGATGAAGCTGAGGAAGTAACGCAGGTAAGGCGTGTTGCCGGGAATGTGGTACTTCGCGCCGGGGTCGAATGCATCTGCGGGGCGCTGGCCCGGGGGCACGATGCCTTGGTTCTGAAGCCGAAGATCCCACCAGGACTGGTTGTAATTGTCGGGTGGGGTTTCGCCCGACAGCACATTCCAGCGCCAGCTGTCGACCGTGATCGCAAAGGGCAGGAAGGCGATCTTGTCGAGCGCCGTCTGCATCAGCAGGGCCGTGTCGGCATCCGCGCCGGGCATCTCCGCATCGGTGATCAGCCCGATCTGCTTAAAGTATTCCGGCGTGATCGACAGCGACACGAAATCACCGATCGCTTCATGGAAGCCGTCATGCGCGCCGTTCTTGAACAGGAAATCCTGGTCCTTGTAGGCGCGCTGGTAGTAGTTGTGACCGAGCTCGTGATGGACGGTATAGAAGTCCTCCGAGTTCACCTCGGTGCACATCTTGATGCGGACATCCTCCTCGTCATCGAGGTCCCAGGCCGAGGCATGGCACTGCACTTCTCGGCCTTCCGGCCGCACGATCATCGAGCGTTCCCAAAAGGTCTGCGGTAGCGGATCGAGGCCGAGCGAGACGAAAAAAGCTTCCGCCGTTTCCACCATCCTGATCGGGGTGTAGCCCTGCTCGACGAGGCGCTCTGTAAGGTCATATTTCAGAGGCGCGGTGGGTGGCTGGACGACGTCATAGATGTTCGACCATTGCTGCGCCCACATGTTGCCGAGCAGGTCGGCGCGGATGGGGCCGGTCGCGGGTTGGACCACGTCGCCGTACTTCTCGTTCAGTTTGGTGCGCGTGTAGCAGTGCAGCTCCCTATAGAGTGGTTCCACCTGACTCCAGAGGCGCGCGACTTCCGTTTCCATCTGTTCCGGCGGCATGTCGTATCCGGACAGCCACATCTGGTCGAGGCTGGGGTAGCCGAGTTCCCGGGCGCCTTCGTTGGCGAGCGATACCATGGCGGCGTAATTGTCCTTCATCGGCGGCGAGATCGTATGCCAGCCTTCCCAGACTGCCTTCGTGACATTCGGGTCGCGTGAGGTTTCGATAATGGTGGACGCTTCATCCAGCGTGATCATCTGGCCGCGATACTCGAACTTTCCGGTTCCATAGGCGGCGTCGAGGTCGGTTGTCAGTTTTGCGAGCTCCTCGGCTGCGCCTTCGCGAGAGGGGGCAGGAATAGTGATTCCGCCGCGCAAGATGCGGATCTTACGGGCAAGGTCGGGTGGCAGCACGGTGACATCGAACTGTTTCGATTCGTTGGCGAGCGAGACCGCCAATTTGGTGGCCTTGGCACCCGCGTCCGCGGCGGCAGCATTGGTTTCCGGGGTGATGTTTGTCGCCTGGTTCCAGAAGGCCTGCGCGGCTTCCTTGTTCATGGCGGCGAGTTCGGTTTCCACCCGGCTAAGGAATGTGCGAGCCGCGATGGCCTGTTCTTCAGCGGCCACGGCGGCCGGATCGATTCCTCGCTGGTTTGGCGTGCAGGACGCAAGTAGAAGACCGAACGCGGCAGCGCTGACCGTTTTCTTCAATTTCGACATGGATTGCCCTCCCTGGGGTTTGTCCCAGCAGACAGCGAACCGGTCCTTAGGTCAATCTGGCCTCAGCCTAAGGCGCCCGGGTTTTCAGTGCCAGAGCGTGCAGGACGCCGCCCATGTGACCTTTCAGGGCGTCGTAGACCATCTGGTGCTGGCGCACGCGCGGGACGCCCGCGAACTGCGCGCTGACGATCTCGGCCTGCCAGTGATTGTTGTCGCCGGCGAGGTCTGTCAGCGTAATCTCGGCGTCGGGAAAGCCCTCGCGCAGGAATTTCATCAGCGTGTCTTCGCTCATGCCCATGTGATGTTTCCTTTCAAGGCTTTCGCTAGGCAGATGGCGCCCTGGCGGGCTAGGGTCAAGCATTGCGACTCGACCGCCGGAGCCTTTCCTTGACCTCAAGACGTGCCTTTGCCCTCGCGGTGCTCCTCGGCTTTGCGGCGATCCTGCTCGGATGGTTCCTGTTCTCCGAAGGCCCAAAGGATGATGTCATCCCGGGTGTCACCTACAAACCGGTCTATGTGGACGCCGGCCCGATGCTGCACCTTGTTGATGTGCTGGCCTCCGATGCGCTGGAAGGGCGCGCCGCGGGTACGCCGGGCAACGAGGCGGCGCGAGGTTTCATCCGCAAGCGTTTTGAGGATATCGGCCTGATGCCGTATCTTGCCACCGGGTGGGAACAGCCCGTCACCATCCTGCCGCGCGAGGGTCTTGACGATCCTGGCCCCGGTGCCAACCTGCTCGGCTGGGTGGCCGGCGAAACGCCGGGAACAGGACCCATGATTGTCGTGACCGCGCACTATGACCATCTCGGTATCCGTGAGGGCGAAATCTATAACGGCGCCGACGACAATGCCTCGGGCTCCGCTGCGCTCGTGGCGATGGCGGACTATTTCGTGCGTCATCCGCCGACACATGACATTCTGTTCGTGGCATTGGACGGAGAGGAAGTTGGATTTCTCGGTGCGCGGGCGCTGATGCGCGATCCGGCGGTCGACATCGCGCGCGCTGCGCTGAACATCAATCTCGACATGGTGAGCCGATCTGAGGCGGGCGAACTCTTTGCCTCGGGCACCTATCACACGCCCGAGCTTGCCAGCCTGATCAAAGGCGTTGCCGAGACCGCTCCAGTCACACTGTTGACGGGTCATGACCGGCCGGAAGATGGACCGAACGACTGGACCAAACAGTCCGACCACGCTGTCTTCTTCGCCGCTGGAATCCCGCATCTTTATTTCGGCGTCGAGGATCATGCCGGCTATCATCAGCCTTCTGACGACTTCGCGGCCATCACGCCCGACTTTTACGTTCGCGCCGCCGACACACTGGTTTCCGTCGCCTTGGCGGCGGACCGCAGTCTTCCCCAGATATACGCGTTTCGACGCACGCCGGAAAAACCTGATCAACCAGAAGGAATACCTGAATGACCACGTCGGTCTCCTACCAGCTGAAATCCGCCACAACTCAGACCCTCGGCGCCCTGAAGGGCATCCTCGCCAAAGGAGAGGCCTATGCTGCAACGCTGAAGTGCGAAGAAGTGGCGCTTCTCTCCCAGCGCCTCTTCCCTGACATGCTCGCCCTTCCGCGCCAGGTGCAAATCGCCTGCGATACTGTCGCGCGCGGCGCTGCGCGCCTCGCCGGGCTGGAGATCCCGTCCTTTCCGGATACCGAGCAGACCTTTGCCGAACTGATCGTCCGCTGCCAGAAAACGCTCGACTATGTTAGCGCGATTGATGACGCCGCAATTGATGCAACGGCCAAGACCACGCTTCAGATTCCGATGGGGCAGGCGACCCTGCCGATGACCGGCGAGCAATACCTGTCTGGTTTCATCCTGACGAACCTGCATTTCCACGCCGCGATGGCCTATGGCCTCCTGCGTATGCAGGGCGTGCCGATTGGCAAGCGGGACTTCCTCGTTCCGGCCTGATGTGAACTGGTCAGGCAATTGACTTGCCGGGCCCCCTCTGGCCCAATGAAGCCATGAGCAACGCAACGCTTGACCGCCTGACGTCTGCCGCACGGCCCGACCTTCGCATTTGTCTGCCAGCTAGCGCCGCAGCGCGGCGCGCCACGGTGCTGTTGTTTATGGCGGCGGGCCTCGTTGCCGGTTTCGTCATGACCGGGCAGTTCGCAGCAGCCGAAGCGGCGAGGCTTTCGGGAGAAGATCTTGCACGCCTGTTGCGCGGCATGGCCGCGATCAAAGCGGCGATCATACTTCCAGCTATCGCTGTCATCCTTTGGCGGCTCGGCGTACCGGCATCCTCGACTCTGATGACGGCTTACACGCTTGCTGCCAGCGCGATGACGTTCAGCATCGGCCTTATCTGGCATTTGGCGCATGTGGGTCCCGGCGCCCTGCTGATGCATGCAGGGCTGATCGGAACGGTGATCCTTCTGTTTCGCGACAAGGCGGTCGCAGAACGGCTTGCCGTCGCCCTGACGGCTCGCACCGAAGGTTAGGCCGGCGCCTCGCTGTTCGGATTAGCTTACAGAATTCATGTAGCCGGGCATCCAGCCTTCGTGGGCGGCGCGCAGCTCGGCGAGCTTGACGGCGAACTCTGGGGCGTCACTGCCCCAGCCGGTTTCGAGCACCACGGCGTTGCCACCGAACACGCCGAGACGGCCAGGCATGAAGCCGCGCGAGTCCCATTTCCTGAGCTGTGTTTCGCTGACGGCGACCAGGTAAAGCGCGGAAGCTTCGCCGAAGAGGCAGGTCTCGTCGCGTTTGTCGTCCGGCTCGCGGTTGCCCACGAAGCGCACGCCGATGCCGGAGGCAAGCGCCATTTCGGCCGCCGCGCAAGCAATGCCGCCATCGCTGACATCGTGAACCGCATTGACGAGGCCGGCATTGATCAGGCTGCGGATGAAGCCGCCATTCTTCTTCTCGATCTCAAGGTCCACCGGCGGCGGGGGGCCGAGGTCTTCTCCCTTGAGGCCCAGCCAGACGCGGGCGTAGAGCGAGGCGCCGAGATGGCCCGGTGCTTCGCCGACAAGGATAAGCGCGTCGCCGTCCTGTGCGCCTTTCAGCGTGGCAGTTTTTGAGAGGTCTTCGATCAGGCCCACGCCGCCGACCACCGGCGTCGGCGGAATGGCTTTTCCGTCGGTCTCGTTATACAGCGACACGTTGCCGGAGACGACCGGGAAGTCGAGCACGCGGCAGGCTTCGGCCATGCCTTCGATGGACTTCACGATATAGCCCATGGTGGCGGGTTTTTCGGGATTGCCGAAATTCAGATTGTCGGTGATCGCGATGGGGAGCGCGCCGACAGCAGAGAGGTTGCGGTAAGCTTCGGCGACGACCTGCTTGCCGCCTTCGTAGGGGTCTGCAGCGACATAGTGCGGATTGCAGTCGGAACAGATCGCCAGTGCCTTGTTGCTGCCGTGCACACGCACGATGGCGGCGTCGCCGCCGGACTGGGAGCTGTCGAGCGTGTCGCCCATGACGTGCCGGTCGTACTGTTCCCAGACCCAGCGTTTGGATGCCATGTCGGGTGTCGACATCAGTTTCAACAGGACCGCGCCATAATCGGTCGGCTCAGGATACTTCGTGATGTCGAAGGTCGGCCGTTTCGGAGGCTCCGTCCACGGACGGTCATAATTAGGTGCGTCCTCGCCCAGTGGGGCGACGGGGATGTCGCAGACGACGGCGCCGTACTGTTTAAGGACGAGGCGGCCGGAGGTTGTCGTGATGCCGATAACTTCGGCGTCGAGGTCCCACTTGTCGAAGATCTTCTTGGCCACGGTTTCCTTGCCGGGCTTCAGGATCATCAGCATGCGCTCCTGGCTTTCCGACAGCATGATTTCATAGGCCGTCATCCCGGTCTCGCGCTGGGGCACAGCGTCGAGGTCCATCTCGATGCCGACGCCGCCCTTATCCGCCATCTCGACGGAGGAAGAGGTGAGACCCGCTGCGCCCATGTCCTGGATGGACTGGATCGCGTCGGTCGCCATCAGCTCAAGGCATGCCTCAATCAGAAGTTTTTCCGTGAACGGATCACCGACCTGAACGGTCGGTCGGTTGTCTTCCTCGCCTTCGGTGAACTCGGCCGAGGCCATTGTGGCGCCGTGGATGCCGTCGCGGCCGGTCTTGGAGCCGACATAAAGGATCGGCAGGCCGGGCAGGGCGCCGCGCGCATAGAAGATCTTGTCCTGGTCGGCGAGGCCGACGGCCATCGCGTTTACAAGGATATTGCCGTTATACCCCTCATCGAACTGCGTCTCGCCCGCCACGGTCGGAACGCCGACGCAGTTGCCATAACCGCCGATGCCGGCAACGACACCGGAGACGATTTGGCGCGTCTTCGGATGGCTAGGGTCGCCGAAGCGCAGCGCATTGACCAGCGCAACCGGTCGCGCCCCCATCGTGAAGACGTCGCGCAGGATGCCGCCGACGCCGGTCGCGGCGCCTTGGTACGGCTCGATGTAAGAGGGGTGGTTGTGGCTCTCCATCTTGAAGATTGCCGCCTGGCCATCGCCGATGTCGATGACGCCCGCATTTTCGCCCGGTCCCTGGATCACACGCGGGCCCTTGGTCGGGAACTTCGCGAGATGGCGGCGCGAGGATTTATACGAGCAATGCTCGGACCACATCACCGAATAGATGCCGAGTTCGACGAGATTTGGCTTGCGGCCGAGGCGGGATACCAGCCGCTCCCACTCATCGGCCTTGATGCCATGTTCAACACCGGACTTGGCGTCCTGTACGGCGGTCAGATGGGCGAGAATGCTCTGTTTATCGGTCATCGCTGCGCTTTAGCCTCTCTTTCGGCGAGTCGAAAGGGGAGAGTGCGGCGGCGGCCAACTTGGGCATTTCAGGGACCATTTCGGGACGCGTGAAACCCGGCGCGCGCCAGCGCGTTGCTCTTTTCAATGACAACCGAAAAGGAGTCCCCACATGCGGAACCTTCTGATTGCCGTCGCGCCCCTGGCGCTTGCTGCCTGCGGCGCGCCCGACAGCCCAGTCCCGGAGGCTCCCCTTGCGCCTCCGCCCGCTGCGGAAGCGGCGCAGAACGAGGCGGCGCC
>JBGTKN010000299.1:0-3289 GCA_041744615.1 Hyphomonas sp.
GTGTCAAAATTGACTTTCTGGCCTTCGTTCAGGTGTGCGATGCCCGAGCGCTCAAGCGCGGTCACGTGCACGAAAACGTCATTGCCGCCGTTTGCAGGCGCGATGAAGCCGAAGCCTTTTTGGCTGTTGAAGAATTTCACAGTACCGTTCGTCATAGTCATAGAAGTAAGTCTCATATAGGTTTGTGGACTGACAATGCGTCAGCCCTTGCATATCGAATTTTGGAGGGGTTGTCTGAAACTGCACCCTTTCGGGAGCTGCGCCTGAGTGGCCGGCCAATGTCGATGGGGGGCATATGCGCCCCCGTACGCACAATAGCAAGTTATTTCTACGTAAGGCGCTGCGTCACCCAGTAGCCCGGAATTTCTCAGTTAACGCGCTCGAAGATCGCGGCGAGGCCCTGCCCGCCGCCGATGCACATGGTTTCGAGGCCATAGCGCGCTTCGCGGCGGTCCATCTCGCGCAGCAGCGTAGCGAGAATCCGGCCTCCGGTGGCGCCGACCGGGTGGCCGAGCGAGATGCCGGAGCCATGCACGTTGAGGCGGGCATGATCCTCGTCCGAGAACCCCATCGCCTTGGTACAGGCAAGAACCTGCGCGGCGAAGGCTTCGTTCAATTCGATCAGGTCGAGGTCCTTCAGCGTGAGGCCGGCGCGCTTCAGCGCTTTTTCCGTGGACGGAACAGGTCCGATCCCCATCACGGCCGGCCCGACACCGGCGACGGCCCAGGAGACCAGCCGGGCGAGCGGCTTCAGGCCGTACTGGTCGGCCATCTCGCGAGTCATCACGAGGCAGGCGGAGGCCCCATCATTCTGCCCGCTGGCATTGCCGGCGGTGACGGTGGCGTCGGGGTCCTGCTTCAGGCGGATGGCTTTCAGCTTGCCCAGCACTTCGGCCGTCGAGTCCGCACGCGGATGTTCGTCGCGGGTGACCACCGTGTCGGTCTTCCGGCCCTTGACCGTGACCGGGATGATTTCCTCTTCGAACACGCCGCTCTTCTGCGCTGCAACCGCCTTGGCATGGCTTGCGGCGGCGAAGTCGTCCTGAGCCGCGCGGGTGATCTGGTAATCGCGGCGCAGGTTCTCTGCCGTCTCCAGCATGCCGCCGGGAACCGGGAAATACTTGCCCCCCGCCGTAAGGCGGCCGGTGATCAGGCCGTCGTTCACCGTCATGTTGCCCTGGCCGAGGCCCCAGCGCCAATTGGTCGAATAGAACGGCGCATTGCTCATCGACTCGGCGCCGCCGGCGATCACGCAGTCCATCGCGCCGGTTGCGATCTGCATCGTCGCGTTGATGATCGCCTGCAGGCCGGAGCCGCAGCGCCGGTCGATCTGCATACCGCTCACTTCGATCGGCAGGCCGGCATCCAGCGCGACCACGCGGCCAAGCGCGGGCGCGTCCATCGAGGGATAACATTGGGCGAAGACGACATCATCCACCTTGTCCTTCGGCAGGCCGGTGCGCGCCATCAGGCCTTCGACGACGGTGGCGCCGAGCACATGCGCGTGGACATCCTTGAACGAGCCGCCAAAGCCGCCGACCGCCGTGCGGACAGGTTCACAGATCACGACATCGCGCATGGTGTTCTCCCGGGTTTTTCGCTGGCACGGTGATAGTCCGGGGGCGGGCGGTTGCGCAACCGTGACGCGGCGCTAGCCTTGCTGGTCCCTGCCCCGCGCCGTGACCTGCTTGCGCGCCTCCTCGACGGACTCCGCCGAGACCGAGGCCGAATGCTCGATCGAGCGTTTGATTTCTTCCTTCATTGCCTTGCCGAACTCCATGCCAAAGCCGTCATCGATCAGGGCCTTGTACTTCTTAAGCAGCACAGGCTGCGTGCCGGTCATCTCGTTGGCGAGTTGCAGTGCGGCCGGCACGAGATCGGCGGCCGGATAGACGCGGTTGACGAGGCCCCATTTCTCGGAGGTGTGCGCGTCTATGAAGTTGCCCGTGAAGGAAAGCTCCTTGGCGCGGCTGATACCGATCAGGCGGGAGAGTTTCTGCGACAGGCCCCAGCCCGGCACGATGCCGACGCGGGCGTGGGTGTCGGCGAACTTGGCATTCTCCGAGGCGAGCAGCACGTCACACATCAGCGCGAGCTCGAAGCCGCCGGTGATCGCGAAGCCGTTGATCGCGCCCACAATCGGCCAGGGATAGGCCTCCAGAGCGGCGGCCATGTTGATCGATTTGGAGTCTTCATCCGCGCCCAGCGCAAAGCCGGTCTGGCCGGCTTCCTTGAGGTCGATGCCGGCAGTGAAAGCGCGGCCTGCGCCGGTGAGCACGACAGCCCGGATTTGCGGATCGTCCTTCAGATCGGTGAACACCCGCACGATCTCGGCGCGCAGCGCGCGGTTCAGCGCGTTCAGCGCGTCCGGCCGGTTCAACGTGACGAGGGCGACGGCGCCGTGGCGCTCGACGAGGACGATCGGTTCG
Source organism: Hyphomonas sp. (assembly GCA_041744615.1). Classification (GTDB taxonomy): domain Bacteria; phylum Pseudomonadota; class Alphaproteobacteria; order Caulobacterales; family Hyphomonadaceae; genus Hyphomonas. The sequence continues at coordinate 2,430 of JBGTKN010000299.1, forward strand.
GACATGGCGGCTTCTCCCGTGTGTGTGCCCGCAGTATTACCGCCGGGAGGCGCCCGGCGCCAAGCCTGACCTTGGGGAGCCCCTAGGCCTTCTTCTTCATGATCACCCGGTAGAGCGCGGTGCCCGCTGCGACGAGCGCAATCAGCGCAGCGAGATAGAACAGGTTCATTTTCAGCGGCGAGACCCATTCCTTAGGCTCCAGCACATAGGCTGCGCCCGACAGCGTGATCGCCTGCAGCGTGTTCTCCGTCAGATCGACGATCAGCACAAGGAAGCCCGGGATCGCCGCAAATGGCCCCCACTTGCCGAAGAAGCGCCAGGCCATGCCGGCGAAGAAGAGGCCGAAGGATAAGGGATAGGCTGTGTCGAGAAAAACCGTGAGCCAGAAGTGCGCGTTTCGCTCGCTCGGCGTCATTGCGTCAAACACGGCGCGAGTATCTTCTGGCCTCGACACCATGTCGAGGAACTGCCCACCGACCATGGGCGCGGCCGCGCCAAAGGCCAGAGTCAGTGCGACCGTCAGCACAAAGAGCGTCCAGAGGACAGGGGTGCGCGTGATCAGGCTCATTCTTCGATTTCCGGTTTGACACCAAGGGATTGGGCGAGCTCAACAAGTTTCTGGCGGACACTGGCGAGCGCGGCGGCATCGACGGAGCGCGCCACCATGGATACGCCGTGATCGTCAATCGCGCGGTACCAGGGATAGGAGCCGACCGAGACGAAGGGCGAGGCCGCGGCGATGGCGCCGAGGCCCTCGGCGAGATCGCCCTCGCGCAGACCCTTGCCCATCACGGTGACCTTGTGGACGACCGCGCCGGTCTTCAGCCGGGGCCCGATATCCTCCAGCATGGCGCGCGCGA
>JBGTKN010000300.1:0-7239 GCA_041744615.1 Hyphomonas sp.
GCTCGCGCCCGGTGGCGGCAAGGGCGGCGGAGCCCGGAGGCGCCGCCGCCAAGTTGGTCAAATGCTGATGAGAGCATTGGTGGGTCCGGCTGGAAAAATGCAAGGCACGTGCCAGCGGCGCGTCAGACACGCAGCGGTGTCAGGGCGAGCCAGACGGCGATGGCGATCAGCAGGCCCGCAAAAGTTAACCGCGCGGTTAATGAGGTGCGCCAGGTTTCGAGCCGGGCGCCGAGCTGAGCGGCGAGCAACACGATCCCGGCATGCACGAGCGTCGCCACGCTGACATGGATCAGGCCGAGCAGCAGGCTCTGAAGCCAGACGGGTGTGCCGGATTCCGGGCGTACGAACTGGCTGATCAGCAGGACATAGAAGGCGAAAGCCTTGGGGTTAAGCACATTGGCGATCAGGCCGCGCCGGAACCCGCGCTCCTGTCCGACAGCGGACAGGGCGACCGAGCGCGTGTCCGACCAAGCCTCCCAGGCAAGGTAAAGCATGAAGGCAACACCCGCCCAGTGGAGCCCGACATGGACACTCGGTACACTGACGATCAGCGCGGTCAGGCCGGTGACGGCGGCGGTGAGTTGCAGGCAGAGGCCCGTGGTAATGCCGGCGACCGCGCCGAAGGCGGGCTTGCGGCCTTCGCGAATCGTGAGGGCAGCGAGCCAGCCCATGTTGGGTCCGGGCGTCAGTTCGATGACGGCGACGGCAAAGAGGAAGGCGGGCCAGTTGAATCCGTCCAGCATCGGATTAGAGGCACCCCGCGACCGCTTCGACTAGTCGTACGGCGCGGGGGTCGCCGACCAGGCTGCTCGACTGGCGGTTCATCACATACGCGCAGGTGAGCCCGCGCGAGGGCGCGGCAATTGCGAGCGAGCCGCCCCAGCCGCAATGGCCGAGGCCGTCCTCGAACGGGCCGAAAGCCCTGAGGTTGTTGTGCATGACGCCGGCGCCGAAACGGGTGACCATCGGCAGCACCAGGTCAGGCCCGTCCGTGCGCGTGTTCGTCAGTGCCGCGAAGGTACCGGGCCGCATCAGGCGCTTGCCGCCGATCAGTCCGACAGTCGCATAGGCATTGTAAAGCGTCGCGACAGCAGACGCTGTGCCATGTCCGTTGGCGGACGGAATCTCGATCTCGCGCCAGATTGCGCCTCCCCTGTCGGGCGCGGCCCATCTGGTCATGAATGCCGCAAGCCTTGGGGCGGTAATCTCGCCCAGCGGCGCGAGCGCTTTGGGGCGCAGGACTTCGGCCACGCGGGCATGCTCCGTCTCCGGAAGACCGATGCGGAAATCTATCCCGAGCGGGCCAGTGATGTCCTCGCGCAGGATCGAGCCGAGCGTGCGGCCGGTGATTCGCGCCACGATCTCGCCCACCAGATAGCCCCAGGTCAGCGGATGATAGCCATGCGCGCTGCCGGGTGGCCAGATAGGGGCGAGCTGCGCGAGCGCCGCCGCGCAAGCGGGCGGGTCAAGCCAGAGGGCGGGGTCGATCTCCTCGATGAAGCCGGGCAAGCCCGCCTGATGGCTCGCGACTTCGCCGATGGTGATGGCCTCCTTACCCCTGGCGGCAAACTCCGGCCAGACTTCGCAGACCGGTGTTTCGTAGCCTGCGGGCAATGCTTCGGTCGCCATTGCCAGCACGAGTGCGGCAATCCCCTTGGTCGTCGAATAGACCGGCACGATCGTACCGGCGTCCCAGGGCCGCGTGCCCGCGCGGTCGGCCCAGCCGCCCTGCAAGTCGACTATCACCTCGCCTTCCAGCAGCACGGAGAAGCCCGCGCCCTGTTCCTCGCCGCGCGCAAAATTGTCCGCGAAGGCCTCCTGTACGGCTTCGAAGCCGGGAGCGGCGAAACCGCTGATCGGGGCGTCAGGCACCGTGTTCTCCCACGTTTGGCCGCATTGATTTCGCGCCGGAAACAGGCCACCCCTTCGCCCCTGAAGTCCGCCGCGTCAAGGAGCCCCGCCGCCATGTCCACCGCCCACCGCCCGCGCCGCTCGTGCCTCTACATGCCGGGCGCCAATGTCCGCGCGCTCGAGAAGGCCCGCGAGATTCCTGCCGATACGCTGATCCTCGACCTTGAAGACGCGGTGGCGCCTGACATGAAGGCCGAGGCGCGCGGCGCGATCGCGGCGGCGCTGATGGCTGGCGGGTATGGCAATCGCGAACTGGTCGTGCGGATGAACGGGCTCGACACAGAATGGGGTCACGCCGATCTCGAGATGGCTGTGAAGGCCGGCGCGAATGCCGTGCTGGCGCCGAAAGTGACCGGCGCGCGCGATATCGAACGACTGGATGCGGCGTTGACCAAGGCCGGCGCCGGCGTGGGCTTTGCCCTCTGGGTGATGATCGAGATGCCGCTCGCCGTTCTCAACATCAAGGAGATTGCGGCCGCGAAGATCGGCTCGCGCCTCGCCGCCTTCGTGATGGGCACCAATGACCTCGCGAAAGAATACCGTGCCCGGATGACCGCCGACCGGCTTGCCTTCCAGACTGCGCTGCAGCTGTCGATGGCGGCGGCGCGCGCCTACGCGATCACGGCCATCGACGGCGTCTACAACGATATCAAGAATGAAGACGGGTTCCGCGCCGAATGCGAACAGGGCCGCGATCTCGGTTTCGACGGAAAGACGCTGATCCACCCTTCGCAAGTCGAAGAGGCCAACCGCATCTTCGCACCCTCGCGCCATGACGTGGAGCAGGCACAAGCCGTGATCGAGGCCTTCGCCGATCCGGCGAATACCGGGAAGGGCGTGCTGAAGGTCAACGGCAAGATGACGGAGCTTCTGCATCTCGACGAGGCGAAGCGGACCGTCGCGATGGACGCGGCGATCCGGGCGCTTGCAGATTGAATGACGGAGCGGTTATCTCCCCGGCTTGCGGAAGTTCTTGAAGCGCTGCCGCTGACGCCGAAAAGCAGGGTGCTCGAAATCGGATGCGGCCCGGGCGCTCTGGCGCGGGCGATGGCAGAGCGAGTGCCGCAAGGCTTCGTCCTCGGAATTGACCGGTCGGAGAGGGCCGTGCAGCAGGCGCTGGCAGGATTACATGAAGTGATCACGGATGGTATGTTGGGCTTCCGGCGCTGCGCCGCGCGCGATTTCGTGCGCGCAGTGGACGAGGCGCCCTTCGACATTGCGGTCGCCATACGGGTCGGCGCTCTGGACGGGCGGCATCCCGGTGAACGCGACGCGTCGCTGGCCGCGATCACAGGGGCGCTGACGCGCCGTAGCCGTCTCTTCCTGGACGGCGGGACGCCGCTTCGGGAGATCGACCTGGCGACGTTCCGAAAGTGAGCAGTCAGGGACTTTCCTGCGGCAACGGGACTCGACACAACACCGCGCGCCCCTAATTGCTCACACAACACACCAAGGAGCGCCCCATGGCCTACATCCTCATCCACAACCCCGGTTGCGGCTCGTCAAAGAAGGGACTGGAGCTGCTGGAGTCGAAGGGCGTGACGGTCGAGGTGCGCAAGTATATGACGGCAGCTGAGCGGCTGAGTATCGACGAACTCAAGGACATCGCAAAGAGGATGGGCGCGAAATCGCCACGCGCTTTCCTGCGGGAGTCCGATGCCAAGGCGGCGGGACTGGCGGAGACGGCGGGCGACGCGGAGGTCTATGCGGCGATGGCGGCGAATCCGAAGCTGATCCAGCGTCCTATCGGGATCAATGGCAGGAAAGCCGTACTCGGGCGGCCGAATGCGGCGCTGCTCGACATCCTCTGAGCCGCGTAATTCTGTCGCAGCGCGCCCTTGGCGGCGGCCGGTCGATCAAATTTCACCGATCGGATTCGCCAAATCTCAGCGCCGGCATGGCAGGGTTGCCGGATGCTGATTCTCGCGCTTGTCCTTGCCGTTCTCCTGCTGGCCTTTGCGGCTTTCGCTGCCTTTGGCCTGCCTTACATGGTCATGGGCTCGCGGGCGTTCGAGGAGTTCTCCGAGCGCGCCGACGAACAGGTCATGGCGGCCGGCCTCGCGGTCGCGGCCGGGCTCGTGGCTTCGGCGCCGTTCTTCCTGCCCTCCTTGATTTCAGCCGCCCCTCAGGTGCAGGTGATGGCCGAGACCGTGCTGGGTGTGCCGTCCCGGTTCTGGAGCTGATGCTCCGGCCCTGACGCGCGCTGCCCGGTAACCAAGGAGACGGACGTGGCAGGCGCAGCGACGATTGAGAAAACCGGCACTTCGAAGTCGAATCCCGGCAATTTTTTTGAAGACTTCAAGCCCGGCGACACGCTGGTGCATGCCACCCCGCAGACCTTGACCGAGGGCGACCTCGCTCTCTACCGAGCGCTCAACGGCAGCCGGTTTGCACAATATTCCTGCGCCGAGTTTGCCCGCAGTGTCGGACTGCCGGGCCTGTGCGCCGACCCGCTGCACGCCTTCCACATCGTGTTCGGCAAGAGCGTGCCGGACATCTCTCTGAATGCAGTGGCAAACCTCGGCTATGCCGACGGACGCTTCCTGCGCCCTGTCGTGCCGGGCGACACGCTGCGCGCGGCCAGCCAAGTGATCGGGGTGAAGGAGAACTCCAACGGCAAGACCGGGGTCGTCTGGGTACGGACGAAAGGTACCAACCAGTACGGCGAAGACGTGCTGAACTATGTTCGCTGGGTCATGGTCAACAAGCGCGACGCCGCCTCGCCGGCGCCCACGCCTGTGGTGCCGGATCTTCCGGCGGCAGTTTCCGCGAAAGACCTCAAGGGCTTTCCGGAGATGAAAGCCTGGAACTTCGCCGAGGCCGGCAGCCCGCACGTCTACGAGGATTACGAGATCGGCGAGCGGATCAACCATGCCGACGGGATGACGATCCAGGAGGCCGAGCACCAGATCGCGACGCGCCTCTACCAAAACACCGCCAAGGTGCATTTCGATTTCCATGGCCAGAAGGAAAGCCGGTTCGGCAAGCGGCTGATCTATGGCGGCGTGGTGATCTCGATTGCCCGGTCGCTATCGTTCAATGGTCTCGCCAATGCCGGGCAGATGCTGGCGATCAATGCGGGCAGCCATGTCAGCCCGCTGTTTGCCTGGGACACGATATACGCCTGGAGCGAAGTGCTCGACAAGGCGGAGTTGTCGGAGACCTGCGGCGCGCTGCGCCTGCGGCTGGTGGCGGTGAAGGACCAGCCGCCGGGCGATTTCGCCTTCAAGGACGGCGACGGCAAGTATGCCAACGGCGTGCTGCTCGATTTCGATTACTGGGCGGCCATACCGCGCGCCCGCTGACGAAGCCGCAGGCACCCCCTATATTGGGTCGATGGGCGGCTATCCTCCATACACGGGTTTCACCGAATTTGCGGTTGCGCTGGGGATCATCCTCTCGGCGATCGTCAGCCTGCTCGGCACTTCGGCGCGCAAGCGGACAGTGGCGATGGGCGAGGCCAAACTGTCAGACCTGGCCGAGATGACCGGCATCCTGGACCCAAAACAACTGCTCGCGGTGTTCGGCCCCCCAGGCATGGGCCGCACCTGGCCGAGCGTGACGTTGCTGGATGTGCGCCGCGCGCGGGGGCCCATGGGCTGGCTGATGTCGAGCGATCTGGTCGATTATGCCTGCGTCCTGGCGGCTATCGCGGCGCTGAGCTTTGACCACAAGCTTCTGCCGCTGGCGCTTATGGCGGCGCTGGGGGTACAGCTGGCGGGCTGGATCGTGGCCGCGCGGGTGCCGAAGTGATCCCCGAGTTAACCTTGGCGCCGCTTCCCGCCTGCCCGGAAACCCGTTAGGAGATCGCGCCATGAAGCTCTGGAAGATGAACGGTGCCGGCAACGCGTTTGCCATTTTCGACGCGCGGTCCACGCCGTTTGCGCCGAGCGTAGAACAGATCCGCCAGATCGCCGCCGACCTGAAGGCCGATCAGGTGATCGCGCTGGAGCGGGATGCCACCAAGGACGTGTTCATGCGGATCTGGAACGCCGATGGCGGGCAGGTCTATGCCTGCGGCAATGCCGCGCGCTGCGTCGGCCATCTGATTCTCGGCGAGACCGGCAAGGACCGGATCACGATCCAGACCGAAGCCGACATGCTGAAGGCCTTCCGCGCCGAAGGCGGCCTGATCACGGTCGACATGGGCTCGCCGCTGATGGGCTGGGAAGATATTCCGCTATCGGAGAAAATGGACGTGCGCGGTGTCGACCTGAAGATTGGTCCGATTGACAAGCCGATCCTGGCTCTGCCGGCGGTCGTCTCGATGGGTAATCCGCACGCGGTGTTCTTTGTCGAGGATGTGAACGCCTATGACATCCCCAAGATCGGCCCGCTGGTCGAGTACCATCCGCTGTTCCCGCAAGGCACGAATGTCGGCTTTGCGCAGGTCATCGACAAGCAGACGATCCGGTTGCGCGTCTGGGAGCGCGGGGCAGGGCTGACGAAAGCCTGCGGCACGGGTGCCTGCGCAGCGCTGGTCTGCGCGGCGCGTGCCAAGCTCACGGGCCGCAAGGCGCGTGTCATGGTGGACGGCGGCGACCTGTTCATCGACTGGCGCGAGAGCGACGACCATGTCTACATGACCGGCCCGGTGGAGCTGGAATTCGAAACGGACGTTTAGGCCTAGATCCATCTTGCAGAGCTTCGCGCAGTCGGCCAGTCTGGCCTTTTGTTCTTCGGAGACTTCGATGCGCCCCGTGATGCTGCTGGCTCCGCTTTTCCTGATTTCCGGGCTTGCCGCCGCCGAGCCGCTCGCCGTTGCCAAGGGCATGTGGTCGACGACGTCGGACATCTATTTCAAGGCGGAGGCGGACGGCCAGACCATCGACGTTCCACCGCAGCATTCCTCGCTCGACGAATGCTGGCATGCCGACGAGCACGTGGCCATCGGCGAAGGCCTTGCGGCTTTCTTTGAAGGCTGCACCACTGCAGGCAGTCGTTCGAAAGCGCATTCCTTTGACATGGATCTCGTCTGCAACTTCGACGGTGTGCCGATGAGCGGCGTGGCGGAGTTTGCGGTTAGCAAGGGCGGCGGCAGCTTTTCCGGCCGTATGTTCCTGTCCGGCGAGCAAGATGGCGCCCGGTTTGAAGCCGAGGCGCTGTTGCTGGGCCGCCGGACAGGCAGCTGTTCGGCGCCGAACTGAGCCTTCCCGGCGCGCCGCGCTTGCTTTTCATGTCCCGAGGCGCGATCTGACGGGCAAGATGCCGGATACCGCCCCTCCTTCTGGCCCGACGGTGATTACCCTCGGATGCCGCCTCAACACCTATGAGTCCGAGGTGATGCGCCGCCATGCCCTGGAGGCGGGCCTCGGCGAGGCCGTGATC
>JBGTKN010000301.1:0-4407 GCA_041744615.1 Hyphomonas sp.
GGGCGGTCTCGGCGGCATCATGGGCATGATGCCCGGCGCGCGCAAAGCCAAGGACGCGATGGCCGCCGCCAATCTCGACGACAATGTGCTCAAGCGCCAGGAAGCAATCATCCTGTCGATGACAAAGGCCGAGCGGCGCAAGCCCGCCCTCCTCAACGCCTCGCGCAAGAAGCGCGTCGCGGCCGGCGCCGGGGTCGACGTGCAGGACGTCAACAAGCTCCTGAAGATGCATCTCCAGATGGCGACGATGATGAAGAAGATGCGCACCAAGGGCGGCATGAAGGCGATGCTCGGCGCGGCGCAGCAAGCCGGCATGAGCCCGGCCGATCTCGCCCGTATGGGTGGCGGCGGACCCTCCGCAGGCGGACTACCGGGAGGTTTACCCGGGTTGGGCGGCGGCGCGCTGCCCGGCCTTCCAGGGAGCAAGAAGAAATGACCCATCCCGACGACACGCTCGCCCTGTTCCAGCTGAACCAGCTGCGCGCCTCCATCGACAACATGGACTCGATCCTGATCCACACGTTGGCCGAGCGCTTCAAGCTGACACAGCAGGTCGGCAAGCTGAAGGCGCTGCACAACATGCCGCCTGCGGACAAATCCCGCGAAGCCGAGCAGATCGCGCGCCTGACGCGGCTGGCCAACGAATCCGGGCTCGACCCGGCTTTTGCCGAGAAGTTCCTCACTTTCATCGTGGCGGAAGTCATACGCCATCATGAGCAGATCCGTGGCCGAGAGGCCGAGTAGACCAAGAACCCCGAGAGACAAAACTTTAACAGGAGAACCCCCATGTCACTCAAGATCAGGCTCGCCCGCGGCGGGTCGAAGAAACGCCCCTTCTACTCGATCGTCGTTGCCGACGCGCGCGCGCCGCGTGACGGCCGCTTCATCGAGAAGATCGGCACATATGATCCGCGTCTCGCGAAAGATTCCGCCGAGCGCGTGAAGGTTGACGCCGTCAAGGCCGCCGACTGGATCAAGAAAGGCGCCCAGCCGACCGACCGCGTCGCCCGTTTCCTCTCGAAAGTCGAAGTCGACGGCAAACCGGTCGCCACCTGGACCAATGGCAACAACCCGAACAAGGGCGAGCCCGGCAAGAAAGCCCAGGAACGCGCCAAAGAGCGTGGGGAGAAAGCCGCCGCCAAGGCCGCTGCTGCAGCGGCCCCGGCCGAGGTCGCAGACGCCGAATAGTCATACCGCCTGCCGAAACGCAGGCGTCCGGAAGGCCGGCGCTCTTCGGGCGCCGGCTTTTTTGTGCTTCCGGTCCGCCGCGATGCGGAACGGTTCGCGCCGAGCGCCGTTGACAAGATGTAACCCTTTCAACGGAGACATCGCCTGTGACACGCACCTCCAGATTTCTCGCCGGCGCGGCCTGCGCCGCCGCCCTTTTCATCCCTGCCTGCGCCTCTGGATACGGACCTGGATACGGATCGCCTGACCGGAGCGCGGTCGTTGTCTATGACGGCGAGAACTATTCTGGCACGGCGCTGCCGCTGAACGGCCCGGCCGCGAACCTTGTCGACCTGCGGCTGAACGATGCCATTTCCTCGATCCGGATCAATTCCGGCGCCTGGGAAGTGTGCGAGGATTCGGACTTCCGCGGCCGGTGCGAAGTGCTGACAGCCAGCACGCCGAGCCTTCGGGGCCTGCGTCTGAACGACAATATCTCCTCGCTCCGGCCTGTGGGCGGTTTTGGCGCGCTGCCGGGGCAGGGCTTTGCAAGCCTGACCCTCTATTCTGACACCGGTCTGCGCGGCGACGCCCTGACCGTGAACCGCGACGAGCCCAGTCTCTCGCGGGCCGGGTTCAATGATCGGGCGCGCAGCGTCGACATACGCGCCGGCATCTGGGAGCTTTGTGTCGACGGGGATTACCGCGGCCGATGCGTCACGCTTGACCGTCCGACAAGCGATCTGAGGGATGCAGGGCTTTCGGGCAATGTGTCTTCGGTGCGTCTTCTGCCGGAAAACCGATATCGTACCGGGTACTGACCTTTCCGGCTGAACGGCGGCCAACAGGCTTCGCATCATCCGTTCAGACATGCTGCGGCAAAACTGTCTCCGTAATCTGGAGACTTTGTTATGCCCCGCGACTTCCTTGCCCAGTCCCTGCTTGCTGTTGCCCTGTTCCTTGTTGCGGCGGCCCCCGGCGCGCAGGCGCAGAAGGATGAGGCCGAAGCTTTCCGCCGCCCCCCACCGGTCTCCGGCGCGCCGTCGATCACCCTCTATTCAGATACCGGCCTGCGCGGCACATCGGTTGAACTGACAGGCGACCAGCTGAACTTCAACACCCTGCGTTTCAACGATAAGGCGCGCAGTGCCGAAGTCCGCGGCGGAGTCTGGCTGCTCTGCTCCGACAACAACTTGCGCGGGCGATGCGAGTATGTTGATCGCACGGTGCGCAATCTCGGCGATATCGGCCTGTCGGGAAACATCTCCTCGGCGCAGGCTACCAGCTATAACAAGGGCCCGCGCAGTTATGACATCGCCTTCTTCGCCGATGCGAACTTCCGGGGCCCGTTCCTCGGGTTCGACGAGGGCGAGGCGAGCCTGAGCCAGTTCCGTTTCAATGATACAGCCAGCTCGGTCCTGATCAATCGCGGTACCTGGCTCGTGTGCGCCGACAATGACTATCGCGGCACCTGCGAATTCCTCGACGCCTCGGTGAGCGATCTCGGCGGAATCTATCTCAACGACAAGATCTCGTCTTTCCGCCGGTACGACGTGCGCCGCGAAGGCCCTTGGCGCCGGCCGATTATGCCCGCGCCCCTGCCGGGGGGTGGTCAGCCGGGAGGCTTGCGCGGCGAACAGACGATGTTCTACCCCGCGCCGACCTATCGCGGCGCCCGGATCACCGACCGCGCCGGTGCGGCCACCCGCTTCTGCCAGGACCAGGGCTTCTCGGAAGCTGTCTATAAAGCGCCGGGGAGTGTTCTGTCGGACGTGCTCTGCCGCTAGGAGCGGCGTTCCGCAAAGCGCCGCGACAAAATCACGAACGGCAGCATCCGGGTGTTTCGAAGACACTGCCCGATGCTGTAGAAGCGGGGGATGGCAGCCAAGACCGATGACCGACTGATTGCTGTGGGCGTCCTCCGGGGCGCCCATGGCGTGCGCGGTGAAGTCCGCGTAAAAAGCTACACGGCCGATCCCGAAGCGCTGTTCACCTATGGACCGCTGGTCGACGAGGCGGGCACCGTTCTGCTGACGCCGAAGTCGGCCCGGGCCGGCAAAGACCATTTCATCGTGCGGCCGAGGGAAACCTTGCAGAAAGAGGAATGGGACGCCCTGCGCGGCCGCCTCATCTACGTGCCCCGCGCGCGCCTACCCGCGGCGGACGAGAACGAGTTCTATGTCGAGGACCTCGCCGGAATGGACGTGTTCGCTGGCGGCGAGTCGCCTGCCGGGCGAGTGCGCTCGGTGCAGAATTTCGGCTCGGGCGACTTGCTCGAAGTGGACGTTAACGGCTTCTCCTCAACCGTGTTCGTGCCCTTCACGCTGGCAGATGTGCCTGTGGTGGACGTGGCTGCGCGCCGCTTGGTGATCCCGGACCTTGCCGTGTGGAGCGATCCAGGGACCGGCAAACCGGACAGCGAGGACGGCGAATAGCAGTGATTGGCCCGCATGTTGCGAGCGGTTCATATGGCACGTGCCAGTTTGCAGCTGTACTGGTCGAAAGGGTCCCACATGCGCCGTCTCTCCATGCGCACGGTAGTTGCGCTCACGGTTCCCGCCTTCTTCATCGCGCCGTCCGCGCTCGCGCAATACGGCGATGACGCGCCTGCCGCGATCGCGCTGTTCAGCCAGGAAAATTTCTACGGCGACATCCGGGATGTCTACGACCCGTTCGACACGCTGAATGACCTCGCCTTCAACGATCGCCCGCGCTCGGTCGCGGTGTTTGCCGGTCAATGGGAACTCTGTGAGCACAAGAACTTCACCGGACGCTGCGTCTATATCCGCGAGGATGTCAGCGATCTGGGCTGGTTCGGCCTCGCCGGAAAGGTCACATCGGTTCGCCCGGTCTACGAGTATACCGAGGCCCATCACGGCCTCCTCTTCTCGCGCAACAAGTACGGCTACATCCGCTACGCGAACAACGAGACCTATGGCTACGACACCTGGAACTACGGCTATGCCAGTTCTTGGGGCATCAGCGTCAATCATTATGGCTATTCGCCCGACTATTATCGCTACGGCTATTACAGCCCTGCCTGGGGCTACGACCCCTATGGCTTTGCCTGGGGCCCTCGAGGCACGATCCGTTACACCACGACCTATCGCCGCCATCCCCGGCCGAGCGTGCTGAACCCCTACTGGTCCGGCTGGGACCTGCGCCCGTCGGACTGGCGACGCGGCAGCTGGAGCTGGCGTGATGGCCGGCGCGGACACGATGACTGGCGCCGCGACGACC
>JBGTKN010000302.1:0-3445 GCA_041744615.1 Hyphomonas sp.
CGAGACGGCGGCGCGCGTGGCGGCGGGCGCGGTGGCGCGGCGGGTACTGGGCGACGGAATCGTGATCCGGGGCGCGGTCGTGCAGATCGGGCCGCATATGATCGATCCGGAGGCCTGGGACTGGGCCGAGACGCAGAACAATTCATTCTGGTGCCCGGATGCGAAGATGGCGGCGCAGTGGGCAGAGTTTCTTGATGCGACGCGCAAGTCGGGCTCCTCGGCGGGCGCCATCGTGCAGGTCGAGGCGACCGGCGTGCCGGCCGGTTGGGGCGCACCAGTGTACGGCAAGCTCGATGCGGAACTGGCAGGCGCGATGATGGGCATCAACGCCGCCAAGGGCGTCGAGATCGGCGCGGGCTTTGCGGCGGCCGCGATGAGCGGCGAGGAGAATGCCGACGAAATGCGCGCCGGCAATCATGGCCCCTCTTTCCTCGCCAACAACAATGGCGGCGTGGCGGGCGGGATTTCGACCGGCCAGGATGTGGTCGTAAGGCTGGCGATCAAGCCGACCTCGTCGATCCTGAACGAGGTGCGCTCGATTACCCGGGACGGCGAGGAAGTCGACGTGCGCACAATCGGACGGCATGATCCCTGCGTCGGCATCCGGGCAGTGCCGGTGGCCGAGGCGATGATGGCCTGCGTGCTGGCGGACGCGAAGCTGCGCCACCGGGGCCAGACCGGGCGCTGACACAAATCTTTCATTCAACTTCCATCGCAGCGCGCGGCAGCCTCTGCTAGGCAAGAGGCGGGTTCATAGGTTGTGTGGGAGTGACCGGCGATGATGTTCGGCGGACTGGAATTGTTTGCGCTCGTCGGGTTCCTGATTGCCGCTTATTCGATTGTGGCGAATGACGCGATCCAGACGCTGGGCACGTTCCTGTCATCGAACAGCCGGGCGCCCTGGTGGATCCTGTGGCTCTATGCCTGTTCGATCATCGTGGCTGTGATGCTGTACGGATACTTCGTGCTGAACACCGACATTGCGTTCGGGCGGCTGAACCGGATTCCCTATCCAGAAGCCGGGATCCAGTGGTGGCATGCCCTGCCGCCGGCCGTGCTGCTCATTCTGACGCGGTTCGGCATTCCGGTGTCGACGACCTTCCTTGTGCTGACGATATTCACGCTGACCGGCGGTGCGGCGACCGAGGGCGTTCTGGTGGACATGCTGATCAAGTCCGGCGTCGGCTACCTTGTCGCCCTGTTTGCGGGCGGGCTTGTCTACTGGGCCGTAGCGAATACCTGGGAACGCTGGATCTATTCGACCCTGGAGCGTCCGATCCCGGTCGTCTGGGTGATCCTGCAATGGTGCTCGACCGCTTTCCTGTGGTCGCAATGGCTGATCCAGGACCTCGCCAACATCTTCGTGTTTCTGCCGCGCACCACGTCAAGCAATAGCGCTGGCACGCAGGTGACGTTCGATCCCTGGCTGCTCGTGTTCACCACGGTCGTGATGCTGGCCCTGCATGCCTGGATTTTCGCGACGCGCGGCGGCGAGATCCAGAAGATTGTGAACTCCAAGACCAACATCACCGACATCCGTGCGGCGACGCTAGTCGACTTCATCTACGGGATCATCCTGTTCATCTTCAAGGACATTAGCGATGTTCCCATGTCGACCACATGGGTGTTCCTCGGGCTTCTGGCAGGGCGGGAGATCGCGATCTCATACGTCTCCGGCCTGCGCTCGCGCAAGGAGGCCGCGGTCGATGTGGCGACCGATGCGGCGCGCGCAGGCCTCGGTCTGGTTGTGTCGGTTGCTCTGGCCGTTGGCCTTCCCTGGGCCGCGACGGGACGTTTGCCGAACTTCTAAAATGAAAAGCCCCGGCGCATTCTGCACCGGGGCTTCCCGAGTTTGATCCGTGAACGGATGCCTAGAAGCGCATCACGCCGCCAACGGTGAACACGTCGGCTTCGTTGTCGTCGCCTTCATAACGCGAGGCGTCGGCGCGGATGCCGAACCGGTCGGTCAGGAAGAGTTTGCCGCCGACGCCGTAAGCGAGGCCGTCAATGTCTTCCGAGGCGCTGCCGAGACCCGGCACGCTGGCGCTGAATTTCGACGTGGCGTAGCCGGCGCGGCCAAACAGTTCGAAACGCTCGGTGACCGGTGCGCGCAGGACGCCGAAGGCGCCGAACGACTGGTCGAGTTCAACCGTGCCCGGACCGACCTGGGTATCGTCGATACCGATCGAGACTTCACCTTCAGCGCCGAGATAGCGGTTGAAGAAGTATGTGCCGCGGCCAGTGATGGCGCCGAGGTCACCGGCATCAGTGTCGACCTTGGTGTAGCCGGCGCTCAGTTCGACATTGCCCTGGGCAGCGGCGATCGGGGCGGCCAGGATGGCGGCGAGGGAAACGAGTGCAAGTTTCATTTTTTTCTCCGTACTCTGTACTTTAGCGCAACTGCGCTGCGCTCAGATAACAATGCAGAACGCCGCCGCCAGCTTGCGATGCAGTAATGTGAGGGTTTGGAGAAACGTCTGTGTCCGGCAGAGCACAGAATATGAAACAATCGTAATCTTGTCAGGCTGGGCGTGTCTTACCATGCGACGCGCGGCGCCAGATTGTGACTTTTGTAAGGAAGGCCAACGTCTCGCCTTCCTTAACAAATCCTTGCATTTCAAGGGTGTCCGTCAAGTTCCAGCCAAGATAGCCCTTATAGTAGGGCTCATGGAAACCATGCGGAAAATACTCGAGCAATCCGTCCATCGCGGGATAGTCTCCGAATTGCACACTGTCCGCGAGAATGAACACGCCGCCCGGCTTCAGTACACGGAATATCTCTGCAAGGACAGTTGACCGGACCTTCGGCGGCAGTTCGTGGAAGAGGAAAACAGACACCACGATATCCTGCGAGGCAGACTCGCACGGCATCGCCTCGGCGGCGTCCTGGATCACGTCGGCCTGGCGCCAGGGCGCAAGGCGCACGCGGGCGGCGTCGGTATAGGAAGGCGACAGATCGAGGCCGGTGACGCGCAGTTTGGGATAGACCTCGAGAACCTTTTCAAGAAAGCGGCCATTGCCGCAGGCGACGTCCAGCAGGCGCTGCGTGCGCTGGTCGCGGCCTTTGAGTTCGCGGCTGATCTCGGCGAGCGCAGCCCGGCGCATGGCGTCCGCCGTGCCGGAGAACAACGCCTCGACCTGAGTGTCGTAAAGCTCGGCGCTTTCCTCGGTGAACCAGCCGCCGGACTGGTAATGGAAGTTCTGCAGGTAATAGGCCGGGTAGCGGTTACTGCCTTCTGGCACCTGCGCACGGATTTCGGTGCCGTCGCGGGCAAGGCGGCGGCGGTTCACTTCGGCCGCATCGCGCAGGAAGGCCTGCGCGGATTTCAGCGCCCTCGGCAGGTCGACGGGGCGCAAGTCCTGCGGCGGCGGATAGAGGCCGGCTTCGACATTTGCCCGGTCCTGAACGAAGAGACGGAAATAGGCCTTGCGCAGTTCGGCAAGG
>JBGTKN010000303.1:0-2194 GCA_041744615.1 Hyphomonas sp.
GCCAAAGCGGCAGGAGCACCGGCGGCGCCGGCCCAGGCCAGCTCATCCAGCGTTCCCGCGTCTCGCGCAGCCGCTTGCGCGGGCAGAAGCCTCGCAGCTGCGGATAGTCCGCAGGCGGAAGACCGTCCAACGCTGCCACGCGCTCACTTGAATTTAGCGCCCCAGGCTCGCCCATTCGCCCAGCGCCGGCCAAGAAAAAACCGTCCACACGCTTGTGTGGACGGTTTCTGGGCTCTCCAAAGGAAGGAGAACTTACGGCGAAACGGGCGCCGGGCTCGTCTCGGGCTCTACGGCCGGCGCATAGGTTTCAGCCTCGCCGGCATCGACGACCGCGTTCTCCGGTTGGGGAACCGAGCTCGCCGTGCCGCAGCAGCGCACCTGCATTTCGAGGACGCGGTCGTTGAACCGGCATTGCTCGTCATTGATTTCGCGCAGGATCGACGGGCCGCCGGCGCGGTAGGTGTAGCGGGTCTGGTTGCAGCTCGTCAGCGTGTAGCCTTCGCGGCAGGTGCCGACGCTGCTTTTCTGCACCGTTGTGGTTTCGCAGACCATGCTGTTGTCCTTGCCGTAGGCCTCTTCGGCCCGGGCCATGGCCGCGGCGGCATCCGCTTTGGCCGAGTCTGCAGTGGCCTGCGCGTCGGCCGTCAGCTTGAGCGCATCGGCCAGGCGCATGTCGGTCGAGGCAAGCGCGGTGGACGTACCGTCGATCTCGACTTTCAGGCGGCAGACATTCTCCGCCGCTTTCTTCGGGTTGGCGCAGTATTCCGCAACGGTCATTTCACTCGGAATATTCATGCACGCGGAAACACTCAACACGGCAAGCAACAGCCCGCCCGACAGGACCTTTCCAGGTTTCATAGGATTCTCCATCACCGGTTAGCCGGGGGCATTTTCACCCTCCGCACCGTCCGATTAGGCGCTCAAATGTGGCGAAAAATGAGCAGGTCGCCCCATTGGGGAGATTCCCGAGAAAGTTTCAGGCCTTCAGCTTGTAACCGTTGCGGAACATCGCCCAGACGCCTGCGGTCGAGGCGAGGGCGAGCAATCCTGTATAGATCATACCGATTCCCAGCGATCCATTGACGACGCCGATATGGCCGTAGCGGTAGCCGTCGATCATGTAGAAGATCGGGTTGAGATGGGCCATCGACTCAAATGGCTCAATCATCACCTTCACGTCGTAGAACGTGCCGGAGAGAAAAGTCAGCGGCACGATCACGAAGTTGGTGACGGCGGCGAGGTGGTCAAACTTGTCGGCCCAGATCCCGCCGGCGATGCCGAGGGCGCCGAGGATCACCGCACTGGTAAGGGCGAACCAGAGGATTGGCCAGACATGCCGGATCGGCAGGTTTGCGAGGCCGGAGAGCTGGATCGCCACACCGCAGATCAGTGCGATGAGCAGCGCGCGGGTTACGGCGCCGCCGAGGAAGGCGATGGTCAGCTCCAAGGGCGACAGTGGCGGCATCAGGAAGTCCACGTGGGTGGCGTTGAACTTCGCCTGTACGAGGCTGGAACTGGTATTGGCGAAGGCATTCTGCAGGATCGCCATCATGATCAGCCCGGGCGCCAGGAAGTCATTGTAGCGCAGGGCCTCAAAGTCGCCGGTCAGCTGCCCCCGGTCCCCGAAGGCGAGCTTGAACACCGTCATGAACAGCAATGTCGTCACCACCGGGGCGAAGACGGTCTGCATCCATACCTTGAGAAATCGTCCTACCTCTCGCTGATAGAGTGTCCACAGACCGAGACCGTTGATGGCGCCGTACTGGCGCAGGGTGCGGGGTTGAACAGTATCGGGAATCGTATCCATGGCTACTGCACATAAGCGATGCAGCCTGCACTTGCGAGGGGCATCGCAGCGCCAAATTGGCTCCACAAGATATAGAACCCTGTGGAAAGCGGGGTCTGCATGTTGTGTTTCGTTACGCCTCTGATACGACATCTAGGTGTCAGAACAGATGGCGCGTACAGCCAACACAACATATAGGGTATAGTGACCTCAGAACTGAGGCACGCCCTGAGATGCGGGAGACTTCCAACATGTCGTGGAACGATGAGCGGGTGAACACCCTCAAGAAACTCTGGGCCGAGGGCCATTCGGCGTCCCAGATCGCCAAGCAGCTCGGCGGGGTCACCCGCAACGCGGTGATCGGCAAGGTCCACCGCCTCGGCCTGTCCGGCCGCGCCACCCCGTCCC
>JBGTKN010000304.1:0-6706 GCA_041744615.1 Hyphomonas sp.
TGGCCTGACGCCGCCCCCGGCGTTTGATGCGTCTGTCGATCCGGTCTAACCTCGCCGCCTCAAGCATTTGCAAGGCCCGCGCATGTCCCGCTTCGAACAGCTGATTGAAACCGTCGAAACCTACCAGAAACTGGCGGAGGAGAACTATTCCCGCATCCGCCGTCTCGCCGAGGACGTCCGCTCCGGGCTCTGCGACTATATCGGCGCGCCGGACGGCATCTGCGTGCATCTTGTGCCGCCCACCGGACCGTTCGAGCCGCGCGCATATGGCGACGCCGCCTTCTCCGTGCCGCCGCGCGGCTTCCGCCCGCTTGGGCCGGTCTCATTCGGTCTCGCCTTCCGCGTTTCGAAACAGGCCGACTGGCTGCGCCTGCGCTTCGAATGCCGCAAGACCGGCGAGGAGTTCGTCGTCGGCATCGAGGACGGCGCTCAGTACACGTTCAGCCTGCCCCTCGAGGAACAGGATTCAGCGCCCTTCTATGCGCACATTTTCGAGTACATTCTCGACTGGTTCCGTGAGAATATTGAGAGCTACCGGGACGGCATATACGGGACGCGGGCCATCGGGTTCGACTTCGTGGGTGAACCCAGCCCTGAGTTCACAAAAGCGCAGTCCTGAGTCCGGACTTCGTACTAATCTAAGTATGAGTTACGAACTCGTCCGTAGCGCGAGTAAAAATATTTTTGCGTTCGCCGCGCAAAAATCGTCTTGACACGGATTATTCGCCGGCAGCCTGCAGCTCGGTGCCGTGAAGGCGCAGCCAGGCGCGCTGACGCTGCCAATCCGGGCAACATCTGGCCACATGTGCCCAGAATTTTGCCGAATGGTTCATTTCCTTCAGATGGGCGCATTCATGGGCCGCCACGTAGTCCAGAACCTCTGGCGGCGCCATGATCAGCCGCCAGGAGAAGGCCAGCTGCCCATCAACCGTGCAGGAGCCCCAGCGCGAGCGGGTATCCTTGACCGAAATGCCGGTATTGGTGACCCGCAAGGTCTCGCAATGCCGGGTCACGGCCTTGGTCAGCTCAGCTTTTGCCTGCTTCTTCAGGAAGCGCACGACGCGGGACGAGGTGGTCTCCGGATCCCCGGGAACCGAGAGAATACGGGGCTCCCCGGGGTAAACGCGGGCTATCCGGCCTTCGCCCTCCAGAGTGATCAGGCAGTCTTCGCCCTTGTACTGAATCGTCTCGCCGTCCTCGAACCTGGTCACTTCCGGCAAGTGCTGGAGGCGGGTCGAAATCCAGTCCACGCGCTCGGCTGCAAAGGCTGCAGCAGCATCGATCTGGCGGGAAGAAGGGGCCACGGCCACCGCCTCGCGGCGGCGCTCGTCGAGGCGGATGATCAGACGCCGCGCCTTTGCGTTAACCTCAAGCCGCACCTTGACCCGGTGACCGCCGGGGGCGCGCAAGGTCATGGTCTGGCCATCATTGAAACGCATGTGTACAACACCTGTCAGGTCGTCTGCGACCCACACCATTTGAGGGACCAAATATGAAGTATCTGCTCACGGGCATGATCGCGCTTACATTGCTTACGGGCTGTGGGCAGAAAGACAAGGCGGCTGGAAGCGGCACTCCCGCGTCAGTTGTATTCAGCGCCGGCGACCTGCCGGAAGTCTCGGTGCGAAAGGGAGACTCAGCTACGGCGGGCGCAGCCCTTTCGGTCCTCTCGCTGGCTGAGTCCGGTTCTGGCCGGCTGAGCTTTGCCGGCAGCGACGTCAACGGCGACAAGGCCGTGTTCACCAATGTCACACTGTCTGCCCCGGAACTGGCCAGTGAAGGCTCGCCGGCTAGTCCTTCGGACGCCGAGCTCGCCGAAATCTTCGCCTTCATGGATTCCGATGGTGACGGCGTCGCAGATGACGGCTCGGGCATGACGCTCGATGACCTGCGCGCCGACATGCAGGTACCCGCCTCCGCGCCCTCGCCGGCCCCGGTGGTCAAGGCCGCCAAGCTCGAATTCGACGGTCTCGGCATGTTCGACGGCAAGGCCAATTTCGGCCTTATGAAACTGTCGGATGTGACCATCACGCCGGCCGAGGGCTCGGAAGATCAGAGCACAGGCATGATCGCCTCAATCGAACTCGTCAATCCTTCGCCGGAGACGGCCGCCTGGGTGGCCAGCCTCCTGGGCAAGGGCGAGCCGGCCCCATTCCCTGAAGGCACCGCCCTTTCGTTCGATCGCTGGCTGGTGAACGGCGTGAACTTCAATGTGGCCGATGCTAGCGGCAAGGGCGTCTTCACGGTCGACTCGATGCACATCTCCGACCTCAAGGAAGAGAAGGCCGGCCTGATGGGCCTGTCGAAGCTGAACTTCGATTTCGTCGAAGCGGCCGGCTCGGACGTCAAGATCTCGCTCGACGGCTTCGGCGTCAAAGGCATCAATTACGGCCTGTTCAGTGAAGCGGTCAGCGCCGGCGCCGGTGCGTCCACCAACCCGGCCGGTCTGACCTCGGCCATCCAGGCCGATCCTGCCAATCCCGGCTATGACGCCCTCAGCCTCCAGGCTCTGAAAGCCGATATCGTCGGCGCGAGTGTCGATCTCGGCTCGCTGACTTCCTCGGTAAGCCGTGACAACCAGGGCCGCGCTACGAAGATCGTCACCGATCCGTTCACCGTCACTGTCGCCTCGCGCGACAATCCAGACGGCGAACAGTTCGCGGCCGCCCTGGCGACCATGGGCTACGAAACCCTGACCTTTTCGGGCGCGGGTGAGTCGCTGTATGATCCGGATGCGGACATTGTGACGCTGGCGAAGGGCAAGAATTACTGGACGCTGAATGACGGCTTCAAGCTCGACTTCTCCGCCAAGTATGCGGGCACCAAGGCGCTGGCCGCCGCACAGGTGGCGTCTCTGGACGAGAACGCCGATCCGGAAGCGATGTTGAACTCGGTCATGGAGAACGTGGTCATCCACCAGCTGGAATTCGCACTCGACGATGACGGTATCCTCGACCGGGCACTGAATGCCTATGCGGCCCAGTCGGGCGAAGATCCGGCCGCCGTGCGCGGCCAGCTGTCCGGCATGTTCACCATGGCCCCGATGTTTGCCGCCAGCACCGGCATCGACACCGTGGTTGTGACCGAACTCGCGACTGCGCTGTCGAGCTTTGTGACAGAGCCGAAGACGCTGACCATCAGCCTTGCCCCGAAGACGCCGATCAAGGCCCAGGCCTTCGCCGATGCGGTTTCCGATCCGTCGAAAAAGCTGACCAAGGAGTCTCTGGGCTTCTCGGCCGGCAACAAGTAAGGCCGGGTTCGGGTCCATTCCAGGAGGGCGCGGCGGCTTCGGCTTCCGCGCCCTTTTCTTTGAGAGCGCCCGGGGGCATAGGCTAGCGCACATGAAACTTGCCTTTTTCGGAGATGTCGTCGGAAAGCCCGGCCGCAGCGCGGTGCAATCGCACCTGCCAGGCCTGAAGGCGCGCCTGCGGCTGGATTTCGTCGTGGTCAACGGCGAGAACGCCGCCGGCGGCTTCGGCCTCACCAGCCAGATCGCCGAGGAATTCTTCGCCGCCGGTGCAGACTGCCTGACGCTGGGCGATCATGCCTGGGACCAGCGCGAGGCCCTGACCTATATCGAGCGCGAACCGCGCCTCCTGCGCCCGCTGAACTATCCGCTCGCCGCCCGTGCGCCGGGGAAGGGAGCGGAGCTGTTCACGCTGCCGGACGGGCGCCGCGTCGGCGTCATCCAGTTGCAGGGCAATGTCTTCATGCGCCAGTCGCTCGCGTGTCCCTTCGCGGCAGCCGATACCGCGCTCGACCAGATGCCGCTCGGCACGGTGGCGGACGCAATCATCGTCGACATGCATTGCGAGGCGACGAGCGAGAAGATGGCGATGGGCCATCACTGCGACGGACGCGCCAGCCTCGTGGTCGGCAGCCACACCCATGTGCCCACCGCCGACACGATGATCCTCACCGGCGGCACCGCCTACCAGACCGATGCCGGCATGTGCGGGGATTATGACTCGGTCATTGGCATGCAGAAGGAAGGCTCGCTCTACCGCTTCCAGTCGCAGCTGCCGGGCGAGCGTTACCAGCCCGCGCTGGGCGAGGGCACGCTGTGCGGCACCTATATCGAGACCGACGACCGGACCGGCCTTGCCGTACGAATCGAGCCGATCCGCATGGGCGGAAGGTTAAGCCCGCAGGTGCCGGCCGGTTAAGGCGCCGAGCGCTCATCACGAATGACCGGAGCGGCCGGGCCTTCCGGGAGCGGACGAAAAGGGTTGCGTTGAGGCGAACGTGTGCAACAGGGCGCACCTTTCGCAGAGTTCATGACGCGGTGTTCAGATTACAATGCCAACAGTAATGCGCGCGACGGGTTGAGCCGCCAGGCTGCATTTGGTTGTCTGCCCGGCCATAGACCTGAGAGGAGATCCCGTCATGGTTTTCAGGACAATCCGTACACAAACTGTAGCTGCAATGCTCGCCCTGTCGGTCCTTGGCGGCGGCGCGGCGCTTGCGCAGGCGCCGGAGACTGCGCCCGCCTCTATTGCGCCGGTGACGGACGCGGAAGCCACGAAATTCGTCGCCGCCAACAAGAAGGTCACTGAGGTGGCCAACACGTTAACGGTGGAACTCCAGGCCGCCGCCAGCGAGACGGACGCCGCCGCCATCCTGGTGAAAGGCGAGCAGCAGATGGTCGCGGCGATCCAGGCGGAAGGCATCACGCCGAAGCGCTACACCGAGATCATCCAGCTCGCCGAAACTGACCAGGCGACGCTGGACAGGTTGCGCGCCAAGCTCGGCGGCTGAACACCGGCAGGCAAGGCAGGAAGGGAAGGGCCGCTCCATTTGGAGCGGCCTTTTTCCTGCGCGCGGGCGGCCCCTTGCGGGCGGGGCGCGGGCGCAGTAGATCGCGCCGCGTCCTGGAGAGATCGTGCATGGCCGAGACGTTTGATTGCGTGACCTGCGGCGCGTGCTGCTTCAGCAAGAACCCGCGCTATCTGCCGCTGCTGCCGGAAGACGCCGGGCGAAGCCTTCCGCCGGCGAGCCTCTTCGAACATGAGGGGCGCACCTATGTGGACTTCAGCTGCAGCCACTGCGTGCACCTGCAGCTGGGAGAGGAGCAGGCGATATGCGTGGTCTACGAGGAACGGCCGGAGGCCTGCCGCGCGTTCCGGGCGGGGAGCTTCGAGTGCGGAAAGGCGCGCCGGGCGAACGGGATTCTGGGACGGAACTTTTTGGGTGCATTAGGCGGAACGCTGTAATGCTCCGAGCGGCGCGCGAAGGTGACGCAATACGGCTTTCCGCCTAATGCACCCTATGCTTGCTCGCTCAGCGGCGAATGACGGGTAAGGGTTCGTGCGCAACGCCGTACATTGAGATGATATCATTCACATCCTTGCTGCTAAGGGCTTGAGGCTGAAGCTGATCCATCACAGCGTCGGGCGGGAGCATCGAAGCGAGCAGCAGCGCTTTGTACGCCTCAAATCTGCGCTCGGGTGAGTCGCAATGTGTCTCGCAGAACACCAAAAATACTCGCGCCATCTGCTCCCAAATTACGAGATTGGATTCCGGATCAAGGTCGCGCCGATACATATCGACAGCTTGCTCGTAGGAAATCCCGTCTACTGGCTCAAACACGTCTGTGGTCGCTTTGATCCGCAGCAGCAGTGGTTCCGGAAGCTCGTCGTTCACGTATTCGTTATGGGAAAGTTCGTCCGGGTTCATGCGTACGATTTCTGAATTCTCTTCAGACACGCCTTCATTGCAGGCAGACAGGGCGAGTGCGAGAATCAGAAACACAGCTCTCATGCCGCAAGCCTTCTTCCTCACACCTCGCGTGTTACTAAACACGCATTCCGCCGCTGTTGCAATCAAGTGCCCGCTAGCGTGCGTTCAATATCAGTCTATCGCCTCGCGCTTCCGTCCGTCGGCGGACAGATAGATCTCCCCGCCCTTTTCCATGAACTCGGCGCTCTTGGCTTTCATGCCGTCTTCTGCTTCGCGGGATTGGCGCTCGAGATCGGCGCGTTCGTTTTCGGAGAGGCCGGCGGCGTAGTCGCGCACTTCGGCGGTGATCTTCATGCTGCAGAATTTCGGGCCGCACATGGAGCAGAAGTGGGCCACTTTGTGCGCGTCTTTCGGCAGCGTCTGGTCGTGGAAGTCGCGGGCGGTTTCGGGGTCGAGAGCGAGGTTGAACTGGTCTTCCCAGCGAAATTCGAACCGGGCGCGGGAGAGGGCGTCGTCACGCAGCTGCGCGGCGGGGTGGCCCTTGGCGAGGTCGGCCGCGTGGGCGGCGATGCGGTAGGTGATGACGCCGACTTTCACGTCGTTGCGGTCCGGCAGGCCGAGGTGTTCCTTGGGCGTGACATAGCAGAGCATGGACGTGCCGAACCAGCCGATCATCGCGGCGCCGATGCCGGAGGTGATGTGGTCATAGCCAGGGGCGATGTCGGTGACGAGGGGGCCGAGCGTGTAGAAGGGGGCTTCGCCGCAGGCTTTGAGCTGCTTGTCCATGTTGATCTTGATCTTGTGCATCGGCACGTGGCCGGGGCCTTCGATCATCACCTGGCAGCCTTTGGCCCAGGCGACTTTCGTCAGTTCACCGAGGGTTTCGAGTTCGGCGAACTGGGCGGCGTCGTTGGCGTCAGCGATGGCGCCGGGGCGCAGGCCGTCGCCGAGGGAAAAGGAGACGTCATACTGGCGCATGATGTCGCAAATTTCCTCGAAATGGTCGTACAGGAAGGATTCCCTGTGA
>JBGTKN010000305.1:0-3370 GCA_041744615.1 Hyphomonas sp.
TGCTTGCGGTCGCTGCGCCCGAGATTGTGGGTGAGGGCAACGAGCCAGTCGCCGTTCCAGGGGGCCATCCGGGTGCGGACATTCTGCCAGTCCTGCACGCGGCGGGTGAAAGCCTTGGCTTTCGGGCCGGGCCGGTAGAGGCCGCGGTCCGGGCTTTCCAGGAGGCCGTCCTTGATCAGCCGGGCAACGGCGACACGCAGGGTGGACGCCTCGATGCCGAACAGGGCGGCAGCATGGATGAGGCGGGCGATCGACTGCGGCCCGGGCTGCGTGCCGCTCATCAGCGACAGGACGAGGGCACGGGCCGAGACGCTTTCGGGGGCAATAGGCTCAAATTGATACATCAATTGACGTGGTATGACAATTCATGTAATAAATCACTAAAGAAGATTCCGGAGAAATCGCGCTTGGCCAGCACACTCAAGCTTTCGGACGCCCTGTCAAAGGAAGAGTTGAAGTTGTTTCGGCAGAAGTCCGACCTGCGGGCACTGGCCTCGCTGGCTTGGACCTTGGGGCTTATCGCGTTCGCGTTTGCCATCGCCATCGTGTGGCCGAATCCGCTGACGATCCTTTCGGGCATCATCATCCTGGGCGGACGGCTATTGGCCCTCGGCGTGATCAACCATGATTGTGCCCACCATGCGTTTTTCAAGAATCCGAAGGTCGACGAGTTTGTCGGTCACTGGCTGTGCGGCGCGCCGATCAATACGTCGCTTCACGCTTACCGGGCCTATCATCTGAAGCATCACAAGTTTGCCGGCACGCCGGATGATCCGGATATCGGTTTCGTGAAGCATTACCCGGTGCCGGCAGAGAGTCTGAAGCGGAAATTCATCCGTGACCTGACGGGTCAGACGGGTTACCGCGACACGCTGCGGAAGATAAAGAATTTCAAGCTGTCGAAGAACTGGCCTTGGCTGACCTTCCATTTGCTACTGCTTGGAACGCTAATGCTGGCGGGCGCGCCCTGGGCCTATCTGATGTGGTGGGCGGCAGAGCTGACCGTGTATCCGGCAATCGTCCGCCTGCGGCAAATCGGCGAGCATGGAACGGCGAAGGATCGAACGAGCCTCGATGCGCGGCTGAATACGGGCACCACGGTGGCGCCGTTCTGGCAGCGCGTGTTCATTGCGCCGAATGATGTGAACTATCACCTCGAGCACCACATGTTTGCGAGTATTCCGCCGTATAATCTGGGCCGGATGCACCGGCTGCTGGCGGCGCGCGGGTACTATGACGGGTATGACTGTATCTCGCACGGGTATGGCGATGTGATCCGGCGGGCGGTGCGGGATGATACGTCGCAGATGGTGGCGGCGCAGTAGGCCCTCTCCGCCCAACGCCTTCGGCGGCGGGCTCCTCCTCTCCCATTTCATGGGGGTGGCTTTGATGGTGGATCTCCAACTTTACATCGGTTGGGAGCGATAGGGCGCGAGATCCGGGAACACAGGCTCGCGCTTTTCGGCGCGGGCGGTGAAGGCTTCGGCCATGTGGGTGGGAGGGAACATCGCCGCGTTCCAGAGGCCGATATAGTCCAGCGTGTCGGCGGTGGTATGGTCGCGACCGTAGTTGATCAGGACTTTTGAGCCGGTGACGGCGACGGGATTCTTCGATGCGATTTCGCGGGCGGTCGCCATGACGCCGTTGATGAGGTCTTCGTGCGTGTCGTAAATGTCGTTGACCAGGCCGATCTCTTTCGCTTTCGCAGCGTCGATGCGGCGGCCGGTATAGGCGAGCTCTTTCACCCAGCCTTCGGGGATGTAGCGTTGCAGTCGCGGAAAGGTGCCGACATCGGCGGTCATCGCGATGTTGATTTCCATGATGCAGAAGAAGGCATCCCTCGTGCACCAGCGGATGTCGCCGGCGGTGATCATGTCGATGGCGCCGCCGATGACGCCGCCTTGCAGGGCGAAGAGAACGGGGATGCGCGCCTCTTCCATGCAGTTGAACGAGGCCTGGATGGCTTTGACATTGGTGCGGAAGGCTTCGGCGGCGACGTAGCGATCCTGGGGGCCGGCGGGACGCGGGCCGGTGAAGACGGTGGTGTCCATGCCGGCGGAGAAGTGCTTGCCGGTGGAGGAGATCACGATGACGCGGGCGAGAGCGTTCTGGTCGATCGTGCGCACAATCTCCGGAAGTTCGTTCCAGAAGGCCTTGTTCATCGTGTTCATCACCTCGGGGCGCGACATCTGGATGTGCGCGACCTTGTCTTCGATGGTCACCTTGAAGGCTTCATAGGATTTCTTGAGCATGGCGTAGTCCTCCGTTTGGGGCGGAGTGTAGCAGGCTGGCGGCGCGCGGGGAGGGGTGACCGCGGGGGAAGGGGCCTGTCTGCGAACGGAAATGGGGGAGCGGTTGCCCGCTCCCCCGCGTCGTCCGGCCGGTTGCCCAGGGGAGGAGCGCGCCAGCCGTTGGACGGACCGGTTCAGTTCGGCAGGAGCACCTTGTCGACGACGTGGATGACGCCGTTCGACTGATCGACATCGGCGATGGTGACGGTGGCCTTCCCGCCGCTTTCATCGGTGACGACGGCGGCTCCGCCTTCAACGGCGAAGGTGAGCGTGTCGCCGGAAACCGTCGTGAGGGTTGCGGTGCCGCCACTTGCCGTGGCCTGGGCGATGAGGTCGGCGGCTTTCAGGTCTCCCGCCACGACATGGGCGGTGAGGACTTTCGTCAATGTGTCCTTGTTTTCCGGCAGGAGAAGCGTGTCGACCGTGCCGGCTGGGAGCGCTGCGAAGGCGTCGTTGACCGGCGCGAAGACCGTGAAGGGTCCGGGGCTGGAGAGGGTTTCGGCGAGGCCGGCGGCGACGACCGCGGCGACCAGCGTCGTGTGGTCTGCGGAATTCACGGCGTTCTCGACGATGTTCTTGCTGGGATACATCGCGGCGCCGCCGACCATGACCGAGGCTTCCATGGGTTCTGCGACCGGCGGCGCGGCTTCGGCCGGTGCTTCGACTTCGGCAGGAGCGGCGGCCAGTTCGGTTTCGATTGCGGCAGTGGATGTACACGCGGTCGCGAGGGCTGCGGCGGCGGTGCCGAGCAGAAGAGTGCGGAATTTCATCGGGGGGACTCCATGGGGCTGACGTCGCACCATTTGTTGATGCTGACATGAGCCTTACGCTGGCGAGCGCTTATTGGACGCGTGATCACAGCCTCGTGATCACGTGATGGGCGTGTGGCGGGATCAGGCCTTCGCGGTTTCGGCTTTCACCGGGCGCATGAGGAGGGCCATGATCGCGTCATCGACACTGATCTCGCCGTCGACGATGGCGGCGACGGCTTCGGAGATGGGCATTTCGATACCGCGCGCGCGGGCGAGCTGGCGCAGGACCGGGGCGGTGGCGACGCCTTCGGTGACGGAGTGGCGGAC
>JBGTKN010000306.1:0-5856 GCA_041744615.1 Hyphomonas sp.
CACGGGCAGGAAGTAGAGCCAAAGCCACAGCGGCGGCAGCGCCGCGCGCGGCACGAAATCGTCCGGGTTCTGATCCAGCGTCGCCGCCAGCGCACGCGCGGGACCCGGATGCACCGTGTCTATCTGCACCTCTGTGCGGCCAATCCAGCTCTGAAGCGCGTCGGTGTCCATCCGCCAATAGTTAGCTTAAACGCGGGCGCGCTCAAGCCCTGGCGGTAACTTGCGCTATTCCAGCTTCAGCCCCGCCAGTTCGCCGCCCTCGCGCCAGGCCTTCAGGATGCGAAAATAGGCATTCGGCCCGTCGCCATAGGAATTGTTCTGCGCCGCCCGGTCGCTGGGCTTGCCTTCATTGTTGTAATAGCCCGGCGTGCATTCCTCGAGGAATTGCTGGCGCATGATCGCCTTGTCGATGATCTTCTGAACCCATTCCGCTTCGGCCTCCGCGCTCGCCTCGAAGGTCCCTGCCTGCCGCGCCTTCACTTCCGCCAGCGTATAGCCGATCTGTTCGGCTTGCTCGTCCAGCAGGTGCGGATAGTTCGCCGTGAAGCCCGCCTGTCCGGGCCCCATCAGGAACATGTTCGGAAATCCGTGTACGGTCAGTCCGTGCAAGGACCGCATGCCGTCCTTCCAGTATTCCTTCATCGTCACACCGCCGCGCCCCACCGGATCATATCCCGCCCGGCGCGTATAGTCCGTGCCCACTTCAAAGCCGGTGGCATAGACAAGACAGTCGATCGTGTAGGCCTTGCCTTGAACGACGATGGAATCCTCGGTGATCCGGTCCACACCCTGGCCATTGGTGTCCACGAGGGTCACGTTCGGCCGGTTGAACGCATCGAGATACTGGTCATGAAAGCAGGGCCGCTTGCAGAACTGCCGGTACCAGGGCTTCAGAGCGGCTGCCACCGACGGATCCTTGATGATCTCGTCCACCCGGGCCCGCACCTGCTCCATCTTCTTAAAGTCGGCAATCTCGGCAAGCTCTGCCAGCCGCTCCGGAGTCAGGCCTTGCTGGTCGCCCTTCGAGGCAATGAACAGGATGTTGCGGATAATGTCCGTCCACCCATCATTCACCAGGTCTTCCGGCTCATAGCCGCCGGAAACGAGCGTGTTGAAATTCTCCATCCGCCGGCGCTGCCAGCCCGGCTCCAGGCTCTTCGCCCAGTCCGGATCGGTCTGCCGGTCGTTGCGCACATCGATGGACGAAGGCGTACGCTGGAACACATAAAGATGCTTCGCCCCGGCGGCCAGGTGCGGCACGCACTGCACGGCGGTCGCGCCCGTGCCGATGATGCCGACCACTTTGTCCTTGAGGCCCGTCAGCCCGCCTTCCGGGCCGCCGCCCGTATAGGCATAGTCCCAGCGGCTCGTATGGAAGCTGTGTCCCTTGAACGTCTCCACGCCCGGAATGCCTGGTAGCTTCGGCCGGTTCAGCGGCCCATTGCTCATTACCACGAACTGCGCGGTAAACCTGTCGCCCCGGTCCGTCAGAATCGTCCAGGCCTTCTTCTTCTCGTTCCATGCCATGCCTGTCACGCCAGTGCTCAGCAGGGCCTTGTCGAACAAGTTGAAGCGCTCCGCGATCCGCTTCGAGTGCGCGAGGATTTCCGGCGCTTTCGTATATTTCTCCTTCGGCATGAAGCCGGTCTCTTCCAGCAGGGGAAGGTAGATATAGCTCTCGATATCGCACGCCGCGCCGGGATACCGGTTCCAGTACCAGGTGCCGCCAAACGCGCCGCCCGTCTCGATCATGCGGATGTCATTGAACCCCGCCTTGCGCAGCCGCGCCGCCGCCAGAATCCCGCCAAACCCACCGCCGATCACCGCAACTTCCACATGATCCTTAACCGGTGCGCGTTCCAAACGCTCCGTATACGGGTCATCCAGATAGTGCGAAAACTGGCCAACATCGATGTACTGCTCGTTGCCATCCTTGCGCACGCGCTTGTCGCGCTCCGCCAGATAGCGCGCCTTCAGGGCAGCCGGGTCAAATCCAAGATCAAGCGCGCCGGTATCGGCCATGGGAAACTCCTCCGCAATTCAGGCAGGTCCCGCAACTCGCGCGCCGGTTTCCCGCATCCACTGGCGAATCTACCCGCGATCCACGCCCCGCAACAGTCATGCCCCGGCGTCAGCCCGGCGGGCCGCGCGTGAAGAACTGAAACAGCGCATAGCCGATGATCCCGCCGGCAAGGCCCAGCCAGCCAATCCCCCCACGATCGCCGCCGCCGGATCCGGCCGGTTCCGGCCTGTCCCCGAACAGTTCGGCCTTGACCCGCTCGAGCTCGACCTGCTTGCGCGCTTCGCGGGGCAGGGCGTCATATTCGGCCTTCTGGCGCACCCGCACCATCCAGTCGTTCAGACGCCGGATCCAGCTCTGCGTTACCGGCTGGCGTGTCCAGCCATAATACTGGTCCAGCGCGTCAAACACGTCCAGCGCCAGCCACTCCGGCACGCGCAGTTCCGGCGGCTCCAGATTGTAACCCGTCCGGTCACAGAGGAACTGGCGCACCTGCCATTGCATCGACTGGTATTCCTCGATGCCGGCCAAATCCGCCCCGTCGATGATCGCCATCACGTCGCGCACCTTCGGCGGCCGGCCTGTCGCCGTCAACGTATCGACCAACCGGTCCATCGCCGCGCCGATCCGGTCGCCGAAGACCCTGTCAGGGTCGTCTTCCGCAAGCGCTTCCGGAGCGTCGCCAAGTTTGGCGTCTTGTTTCGCCATCGTTTCAGGCAAAGCTGCTTGGGCCAAAACATCTTCAGGCGGGACAGGCGCCTCAACGGACGCTGCCTCGACCAGATGCGCCGGAGGGGAATCAACATCCTCCGCAGGTCTGTCGTCCTGATCCACATCGTCATGCTCATAATCGTGGCGCCAGCGCAGCTCATTGCGCGCCTGCTCGAACGCCGCGCGCAGCGCCATGAACCCCGCCCGGTCGTCTTCCGGCCGCGTGACTTTCAGCTTCGCCGCATAGGCCCGGCGCACATCGTCGTCGGTCGCCGTCGCCCGGTCCAGCTCCAGCAGGTCGAACGGATCAGAAGACATCGTCGCGTTCAAAGTTCCCGAGGATGGCTTCGATATTGCGGCGCGCCTCGTAGATCTCGCGCGGGTCCTGACGCGACATCACGCTCTCGAACTCCGCAATCAGCCGCCCTACGGACTGCCGCTTGTCGCCCAACGCGTTCTCGAACGCCGCCCGCATCCGCGCCACCAGCGCCGCATTCTCCTGCTGCTCGCGCGGGTGGATTTTGATCGCGCTCAGCGCCTTCAGGCGCTTCTCGATCTCGGCGCGCGGCAGGCTGCCCGGATTGCCCTCGATCACGAGCCGCTCCATCTTCTTCGTCGCCACCGGCGTCGCCTCCACTTCCAGCACGCCGGACGTGTCATAGGTATAGCGCAGCTCCACTGATTTGTCCTCCTTCGCCCCGCCGCGCAGCGGAATATGCAGCGTGCCGATCAGGATATTGTCCTTTACGAACGGGCTCTCGCCCTGGAAAATCTTCAGCGCAATCTCGTTTTGTCCCGGGTGCAGCGGCGAGATGATGTCCGATTTCGACACCGGCACCACCGTGTTACGCTCGATCATCGGCGAGAATTGTCCGTGCTCGTATTTTCCCTCACCCACCTGGATCGAGGTCTCGAAGCCCAGTGTGAACGGGCACACATCCGTCATGACCACATCGTCCAGCGCCTTATGCCGCGCCGCCAGACCCGCCTGCACCGCCGCGCCCAGCGCCACCACATGGTCCGGGTCGATCGAATACTCCGGAAACCGCTTGAACAGCCGCGTCACCAGCGCCCGCACGCTCGCCATCCGCGTCGCCCCGCCCACCGTGATGATCCGGTGCAGGTCGTCCGCTCTGAGGCTTGCATCCGAAATCGCCCGCTGGATCGGCAGGCGCAATCGCTTCAGGATCGGATCGGAAATCTCGTCGAACTTCTCCCGCGTGATCGTCACGCGCCGCGCCTCGCCCTTCAGCGCAAAGTCCGCGCTCGCCTCCGCCGCCTCCGTCAGCTGAACCTTCATCCGCTCTGCCAGCGCCCGCAGCCGCGCCCCGTCCTCGCGCGACACCGTATCCGGCTTCACGCCCAGCTGCCGCCCCAGCTCCATTGCCAGCGCATCGGTGAAATCCTCGCCGCCCAGGAACGCATCCCCCGCCGACGCGCGCACTTCCATCACCCCGGAAAACATCTCGAGAATGGAAACATCAAACGTCCCCCCGCCCAGATCCACCACCAGGAACGTCGACTCGCTGTGCCGGTCCTGCAACCCGTAAGCCAGCGCCGCCGCGGTTGGTTCATTGATCAACCGGTTCACCTTTAAGCCCGCAAACTCCGCCGCGGTTATTGTCGCTTTCCTCTGGATGTCATTGAAATAGGCCGGCACCGAGATCACCGCCTCGTCCACGCCGTGCCCCAGAAACGCCTCCGCATCCGACCGCAGTGCCCGCAGCACGAAAGAAGACAGCTCCTCCGCCCGGAATGGCTTCTTGCCCAGCCCCATCTCGTGGTTGGTGCCCATGTAGCGCTTGAACCGCGCCGCCGTCAGTGCCGGATGCGTCAGCAGCCGGTCCTTCGCCGCCCGCCCCACCAACAGCGCGCCATCGTCGCCGTATCCCACGGCGGACGGTGTCAGGAGCTCGCCCAGGCTGTTAGGAACCAGCTGCGGTCCCGCATCGGTGAACACCGCCGCCAGCGAGTTCGTCGTGCCAAGGTCAATGCCGATCAGCGTCCGGGAAGGGTCAGTCATGCGGGAGGGAAGTCTTTCTGCATTCGATGGCCTCCAGCCTTAGCTTTTCAGGCGCGCGTCTCCAAGGGTGAACGGCGTGGCTTGAAAATGTAATAATGTAACTATAATCGAAGGTATGATTAAACTTGCATCCGTCCGTCTATCTGCAGCGCTCGCCGCCTTCCTCCTTTCTGCTTGCGGCAAGCCTGCAGAGGCGCCGGTCACAGAGCCGCCGCCGCTGCCGGAAGCCGCCGAAACAGCCGATTTCGAGGCCGCGGCAGATCCTGCAGCGCCGCAGCGTCCGGCGTCCGAATACTGGGGGCTGAAGCCCGGCGAAGCCCTGCCAATCATCTGGGGCGACCTTCTGCCCGCCGGCGCCGAGGAGGAACTCGCCCGCCAGCAGGCCGAATTCTACGCCATGCTTGAAGAGCGCTACCAGGCAAGCGCAACCAGCCTCAATGAAGCCGACCCCTTCGGCACGATCGCGGAAGGCTCAGAGATGGACTACATGCCCCAGTTCGGTACGTTCGACACGGTGGAGGATTTCGACGGCATGCGCGTGCGCATCCCCGGCTATGTCGTCCCGTTCGACTTCAATCCGAAAAAGACGCACACCGAATTCCTCTTCGTTCCCTACATGGGCGCCTGCATCCACACGCCGCCGCCGCCGCCCAACCAGATCATTTTTGTGCGCGCCGACAACGGTGTGAAGATCGACGACATCTGGGTGCCCTATTACGTCGAAGGCACCTTCGGGCGGGGCGAATTCCTGAACGATACAGGCGACGCCGCCTATTCCATCGACCTCGCCAAACTCGATCCCTATCCCTTTCCCTGAAGCCGCGGTTTCATCGTTCTGTCACGGAGCAATGCAACTAAGGTCTCGCCCCAACACCCGGCAGGAGCCTTCGCCATGGACCAGTCAGAAAACACGCCGGCAAACCCCCGCATCGCGGCCGGCGCTGAAACCATTTCCGACATAATCGAACGCCGCCTCTCCCGGCGCGGCTTCCTCGGCGGTCTCACCGCCGTCTCCGGGCTCGCCCTCGCGGCCTGCGCCGGCCGCGTGCCTGAAGTCGCCGAAGCCGCGGCACATGAAGTGAAGCGCCCGCACCCGGCCTTC
>JBGTKN010000307.1:0-3042 GCA_041744615.1 Hyphomonas sp.
CACGCCCAGCCTGCCGCCGGCCGTCTGGTCATCGCAGGCGGGGCGCTGGAACGGGAAACCGAAACTGTCTGGCAGGCTCTGTTGGAAAACCTCCCAGAGAACGGGCGGATCGCCGTCATTCCCGGAGCCTCGGGCGAAGCGTCGCAGGCGGCGGCGAGCATGGAGCAAACCTTCGCTTGGTACGGCATTCCGGCTGACAGGGTCGATGTAATTCGCCTTGCCATGATCGACGATCCCTCGACACCTGATGTCAACGAGTCGCTGTGGTTGGACAACGCATCCAGTCCGGAAGAGATTGCGAAGATTTCAGAAGCATCAGTCATTTGGTTCACGGGCGGCGACCAGGTCAGGCTGACGGACTTGCTCCTCACGCAAGAGGGCAAAGACACCCCGATGCTGGCCGCGATCCGGCAACAACTTGTATCAGGCGCCACAGTGGGCGGATCAAGCGCAGGCGCCGCAATCATGAGCTGCGACATGATTGCGCGCGGCGACAGCCTTCCCGCACTTCGATTGCCGGTAGTACGCGGACATTGGCGGACCGAACGGGCTGAATCTGGCGCCCTGGTAATGGAACGCGGGCTCTGCTTCTTCAAATCCGGGCTCGCTGATCAGCATTTCGACCGTCAGGCCCGCCTGGGCCGCCTGATACGGGCCCTGTCGCAAACTGGCATGACCGACTTTCCGGGATTCGGGATCGACGAAAATACGGCGCTCGTCGTGGATCTTGCGCGCGAAACGGCGCGCATAGAAGGCGCCCGTAGCGTTGTTCTGGTGGACACCACATCGGCTGCGTTCAAGGACGGAAAAAAGCAGAGCTTCGCGGCCACCGGATTGTCCGTATCCGTAATGACAGCGGGTGACCGAATTGATCTTAAAGACCTTCAGATCACGCCGGCACGTTTCAAGACAAAGATCGAAGCGGGATCAGAATATACAGATGCCGCACCACGTTCGGGCGCTGGCCTGGCCGTGCCTGCAGCAACTCTTGAAGATGACCTCGGCAATGAGCTTGTTGATAATCGCCGAGGCGATCGGCTCGAACGGGTTTCGTTCGGACAAGGCAAGCACGGCGTGCGCTTTGTTTTCAAGCGGACCAAAGAAAGCAGCGGTGCCTGGGGCCGAAACCGAGCAGGGCGCGGGCGCTTCACGATCATTGATGTCGATCTCGCGATCGAACCCGTCAGAATAGAAATCAGCAGGAGTTATCCATGACACAACCTTTCGTGATCGCCCTTCACGGCGGCGCCGGTGTTGAGATCGGCCGCGACTACACATTGGCGATCAAACACCTCAAAGACCTCGCCCAACGGGCAAAGTCTTGGCTCGAGGACGGGCGCAGCGCGCTCGATACCGTCGAAGACGCTGTTGCAGAAATGGAAGTGAGCGGGCTCTATGTCGCCGGACGCGGCTCTGCGCCGTCCAGCTCCGGTGACGTCGAGTTGGACGCCTCCATCATGGATGGGGACTTGCGGCGCGGAGGCGCCGTTTCCGCCGTGCGTGACGTAATCAACCCGATCAGGGCTGCGCGGCGCGTGATGGAAGACACGCACCACGTGCTGCTATCGGGAAACGGCGCCCTGGCCTTTTCGCTCGAGGCTGGGTTGGCGACAGTTGAGGATCCCTCAAACTATTATGTCCTGCCGGCCGGCGTCGAACAGGATGACATCATTAAAGCTGTTTCTGGGACACGTATACATGGCACCGTTGGCGCTGTGGCACTCGACAGCCTCGGCAGGCTTGCGGCGGCAACATCTACGGGCGGCGTTTTTGGCAAGATGGCCGGCCGCGTTGGCGACACGCCCCTGATCGGGTCAGGCACATGGGCCGACAAATCGGTTGCAATTTCCTGCACTGGTTCAGGAGAGCAATTTATCCTTGCCGGCGGCGCGCAGGATATCGCTTCGCGCATGCTTTATGCTGGAGCTTCGCTTCAGTATGCGGTGGACGCCTTGATCGAAGATGTCGGACGCCTTGGTGGAGACGGAGGCGTGATCGCAATATCCCGCACGGGTCTGATCGCATTTGGGTGCAATTCACACGGCATGAAGCGAGCCGCGGCAGGATCTCACATCGAAGCTTTTGCATCACTTTGACAACTTGGAACGGGGCTCTCAGGCGGGTGGTGTCAGCGGGGATGGCGAGCGGAGCTATCTTCGTCCCAAACAGCCGCATGGTCCCCTCACTCCGAGTGTCCGCCTTTGGTCTCCTTTCGAAGAAAGCCAATTCAGAACGCAGTGTTTATTGTCGGCCCACCGGATCGCAGACAGGCTTCCTGGGGGAGGACACAGAAATGACGATCAAGGTAATTGGTGCCGGAATCGGCCGAACCGGAACGGACTCCCTGAAGTTTGCGCTGGAGAAGTGAATAGCCCCTAGATTTGTAGACGCCTTCTTCCCTAAATTTGAGGAACGGAGGACATCATGGGTAAAGGTAGTTTCAGCGACGATTTCAAGCGGGATGCTGTGGTCCAGATCACCGAGCGGGGCTACTACCCGGTTGCGGAGGTGGCGCAGCGCCTTGGCGTGAGCCAGTACTCGCCCTACAAATGGAAGTAGACACACTCGAAGGCGTCGGGACCGGCCGGAGCCTTCAACGGATGACGCTGCCCTTCTGTATTTCCAGAAAGCCTAGTCTTTTCCGCGCTCATCAAGTTGCAAAGGCCAGTTCTCGGGGCGCAGCGACACAGTGTTCTGCGGAAAGGGAATAGTGATCTCCGCCTTGTCTAGCGCCGTCTTTATGGCGATACCGACCTCGTCATAACTGTCGCGCTGCTGTCGCGGCTCGCTGTCGGTCCACCACAAGAGACGAAAGTCGAGACTGGACGCGCCGAAGCCCACGAACTTCACCTCGATGTCGCGGCTGGTGTCGATCGAACTGCAACCTTTCATCGCCTCGATCATCACATCGCGCGCCTGCCCGAGATCCGTTGAATAGTCGACACCAACTGACATCTCCTGCCGGCGCAGCGTCTGGTCGGTGAGGATATAGAGCGGGTTCTTGAAGAGGAAGGCGTTGGGGACAATTACCAGTTCGCCGTT
>JBGTKN010000308.1:0-3980 GCA_041744615.1 Hyphomonas sp.
GTGCCGCCATCCGCCTGCACCACATCGCAGTCGATGGTGATCGTGTTCTCGCCGAGCGCCGTGAGATCGATGACCGACCGCATCGAGCGGCCGATCAGGCGCTGGATCTCCTGCGTCCGGCCGGACTGCTTGCCCTGCGCCGCCTCGCGGCGTCCGCGCGTGTGGGTCGCGCGCGGCAGCATGCCGTACTCTCCGGTCACCCAGCCTGCGCCCTTCCCTTTCATCCAGCCTGGCACACCCTTTTCCCAGCTGGCGGTGCACAGCACGTGCGTGTGACCGAACTTCGCGAGGCAGGAGCCCTCGGCATACCGGGTGACCCCGGTTTCGAGGGAAATCGGGCGCAATTGATCGAATGCGCGGCCGGAGGGGCGGAGAAGTGAGGTCGTGGCACTGGGCATCATGCGGAATCCTTATAGGTTGCGGCCTGATTTGCGGGTTTTGTGCAGCGTGTCCACTCCAAAGGACGCGCCCAAGGAGTATCGCCGGAAATGGCCAGTGACATCGAGATTGCCCGCGCGGCGAAGAAACGTCCCATTAGCGAGGTGGCGGCACGCCTCGGCATTCCGGCCGAGGAGATCATCCCCTATGGGCACGATAAGGCGAAAGTCTCAGCCCGCTACATCAAGGACCTGCGACCGCAGAACCTCGGCAAACTGATCCTCGTCACCGCGATCAACCCGACCGCTGCCGGCGAGGGCAAGACGACGACCTCTGTGGGCCTTGCCGACGCGCTGAGCCGGATCGGCGCAAAGACAATGCTCTGCCTGCGCGAGCCCTCTTTAGGCCCCTGCTTCGGCATGAAGGGTGGCGCCACCGGCGGCGGCCTCTCCCAGGTCGTACCGATGGACGAGATCAACCTCCACTTCACCGGCGATTTCCACGCCATCACCTCGGCGCACAACCTGCTCGCCGCGATGGTCGACAACCACATCCACTGGAACCACGAGCCGCGCATCGATCCTGTCCGCGTCACCTGGCGCCGGGTGATGGACATGAATGATCGTAGCCTGAGGAATGTCGTCTCCGGCCTCGGCGGGCCCAGCAACGGTTCGCCTTCGGAAACCGGCTTCGACATCACGGTCGCCTCCGAAGTGATGGCGATCCTCTGCCTCGCGAAGGACGTCGCCGATCTCGAGGCGCGACTGGCCCGCATCATCGTCGGCTATACACGCGAGCGCGCCGCCGTGACCGCTGCCGATATCAAGGCGGTCGGCGCAATGATGGTGCTGCTGAAGGACGCCATGCAGCCGAACCTCGTGCAGACGCTGGAGAACAACCCGGCCTTCATCCATGGTGGTCCCTTCGCCAATATCGCCCATGGCTGCAATTCCGTGATCGCCACGCGCGCCGCGCTGCGGATGGCCGACTATGTCGTCACCGAAGCCGGCTTCGGCGCCGACCTTGGCGCGGAGAAATTCCTCAACATCAAGTGCCGTCAGGCCAACCTCGTACCTGATGCCGCGGTGCTCGTGGCAACCGTCCGTGCTCTGAAGATGCACGGCGGCCTCGCGAAGGAAGACCTGGCCACCGTCAGCTATAGCGCGCTCGAATCCGGGCTTTCGAACCTCGGCCGGCATATCGAGAACCTGCGTCTTTTCGGACTGCCTGTCGTCGTCGCCATCAACCGGTTCACGACCGACACGTCGGCCGAGATCACCGCCATCGAAGTCTTCTGCGCCAGGCTCGGCGTCCCCGTCGCTTTGTGCACTCACTGGGCCGAGGGCGGACGCGGCGCCGAGGCGCTGGCGCGCGCGGTGACCGAACTCACAGCCCGCCGGGCCGAGCCGTTCAAACTTCTGTACCCGGACGACATGCCCCTGTTCGAAAAAATCGAGACGGTGGCCCGCCGCATCTACCGCGCGAGCCGTGTCGAGACGACGCGCGCCGTCCTCAACCAGCTCAAGGCCTGGGAAGCCGCCGGGTTCGGCAACCTGCCGGTCTGCATGGCCAAGACGCAGTACAGTTTCTCGACCGATCCGGCCCTGCTCGGCGCACCCGAAGGCCATGTGGTGCGCCTGCGCGAAGTGCGCCTCTCGGCCGGGGCCGGCTTTGTTGCGGCGATCTGCGGAGACATCATGACCATGCCGGGCCTTCCCCGGCATCCCGCCGCCGAAATCATGCATTTGAACGCGGCCGGCCAGATCGAAGGCCTCAGCTGACCCTGTTTAGCAAAAACAGAAAACAGCCTTGACTCTGATTAGCGCAAAAGCTAATTAGCAGGAATGGAAAACAGCGTCTTCAAAGCCCTTGCCCATCCGGCGCGCCGCCAGTTGCTGACGCTTCTGCGGCAAGGCCCGCGGCTGGCAGGTGACCTCGCCGCCGCGTTCGAGGCGAGCTGGCCGACGATGAGCCGGCACCTCGCCGTGCTGAAGGACGCTGACCTCATCACCGCCGACCGGCAGGGCAACCAGATCCTCTACCGCGTCAACCCCAGCGTCCTCGAGGACGCAGCCTCTGCCCTGCTCGGCCTGATCGGCAAGGACACGGGTGACGACGAACAGAAGGAAGCTGCCGAATGAAACCCTTTATCCGCACCGGGCTGATCTGGTCAGCCATCGCCGTCATCCTGTCGGGGGCCGCCGCGCTCTACACATGGAACGCCCTGCCCGCGTCGGGTGACATACCGGTACATTGGGGCATCAACGGCCAACCCGACCAGTTCGCGCCCAAGAGCGATGTCTGGACCTATCTGACGATCCTGCCGGGCGCCATCCTGCTGACCGGGCTGATCCTGGCGGTCGCGCCCGCGTTCGACCCGCGCAAGGCCAATATAGAGACCGGGCGGAAAGCCTATCTTGCGACCTGGATCGGCGTGATGATGCTGCTGACACTGGTGCAGGTCGGCATTTGCGTGGCAATGCTGCAAGCTGGCGGCGAGGTGGGCGTTCCCAACGGCTTTGTCCGCTTCGCCATCGCCGGTTGCGGCGTGCTGATGATCGTCATCGGCAATTACATGCCGAAGACGCGCTCCTCCTTCCTGCTCGGCGTGCGCACACCCTGGACGCTGTCGTCTGATATCGCCTGGGAGAAAACCCATCGCCTCGCGGGCCCGCTCTTCATGCTGGCCGGCGCTTTGGGCACCGCAGGCGCCTTCCTTTTCGATGGTATCTGGCTCGCCCTGCAGCTGACAGCACTGGTCTGCGCCGCCGCCCTCATTTCGGTGATTTACTCTTACTTTGCTTGGAAATCGGCGGACGACCGCGACGCCGGAACCGGCCTCACTGTCTGACGCCCTATTGAACAGTTGGCGTGCGCTCCTTACTCCATGGGCATGGCCGAACGGTTCGAGACCAATTCCCTCATGCAGCGCCTGGATCAGCGCTCCCGCGACATATTCCGGGAGATCGTCGAAGGCTACCTGGCCACCGGAGAGCCGGTCGGCTCGCGCACCCTTTCGAAAAGCGGCATCCAGCTCTCCCCCGCCTCGATCCGCAACGTGATGGCCGACCTGACCGAGCTTGGCCTGCTTGACGCCCCCCACATCTCCGCCGGACGCGCCCCGACCCACAGGGGCCTGCGCCTCTTCGTCGACGGCTTCCTGGAATACGGCGAGCCCTCGAAACTCGACAAGAAGGCGATCGACGACCGCCTCGCCGCTGCCGGCGCCGATTTCGAAAGCGTGCTCGGCGAAGCCTCCAGCATCCTCTCGGGCCTCACCGGCGGCGCCGGCCTCGTCTCCTCGCCCACCCGCGACGCCCCCGTCCGGCATGTCGAATTCGTCCCCCTCGCTGGCGGCGACGCGCTCTGTGTGCTGGTTACCGAGGACGGCGATGTAGAAAATCGTTTTATCAAGGTGCCCGAAGGCCTCCCCCTCACCACGCTGATCGAAGCGGGCAACTATCTCTCCACCCGTCTCAAGGGCCGCACCCTTGCGGAAGCGACCAACGAGGTACGCACCGAGCTGCGCTCTCGCCGCGCCGCGCTCGACACTGCCGCCTCCGCCCTCGTCGAGGCCGGTCTCGCCCAATGGGGTGGCGATG
>JBGTKN010000309.1:0-1647 GCA_041744615.1 Hyphomonas sp.
GGCAACGGCCGCTAGCTTCATCCTGGCTCCTGTGGCGCAGGCAGACCGCGATCGCGGCGGCCGAGGCGGCAAGGACCGTGGCGGCTGGGACCGGCGCGGCGATGACGACCATCGCAGCCGTCGGGGCGACGACCGCCGGGAGTATCGCCGAGATGATCGCCGGGACGTCCGGCGCGACTATCGCCGGGATTATCGGCGAGACCATTACCGGAGCGACTACCGCGCCCACAAGCCGGTCGTCGTCTACCGGCCATCCTACACCTACCGTCCGCGCAGCAGCGTGATCGTCTCGTACGGCCATTCCTATGGCCCGTACTACTATTCCGGCTATCGTCCACGCTATGATGTGGGCCACTATTACAGCTATGGCCCCCGCCGGACGGTCTATATCCAAGATTATCACAATTATGGCCTCTATGACCCGCCGCACGGCTATCACTGGGTGCGCGACAATGACCGCGGCGACGCCATTCTCGCCTCGGTGGCGACCGG
The DNA here is from genome assembly GCA_041744615.1 of Hyphomonas sp. Classification (GTDB taxonomy): domain Bacteria; phylum Pseudomonadota; class Alphaproteobacteria; order Caulobacterales; family Hyphomonadaceae; genus Hyphomonas. Next base: position 493 of record JBGTKN010000309.1, read on the forward strand.
CGCCATCCTCGGTCTGGTGATCGGCGCCCTGATCACGGACTGATCAATCAAGCCTCTTTGTACCCCTTTTGAGGCTCACTGCCGCCCGGGCTGCCCTGCAAAGGCGCCCGGGTGTTTTTTGTGCAGCGCCCGAAAAACGTGCCACATTCATCACGAAGTTAACTTCACATTGGCGCAAATCATGCTTAGTTCGAACTTGCACCGGATGGTCCGGAGCAAAAGGCCGTGCGCTTTGCACGCGTGAAAGGAGGTGATCCATGTCGAGTGAGAAACCAGGTGAGGCCGTTGGGTCTGTGTCCTATGGTGTCTGGCTGGAGCAGCCTCTGACCAGCGCCTAGAGATACGTCAAGGCCGCTGCAACGCGGTCTGGACCTGATTGCCCCATGGGCTCACGGAAGCCGCTCCCTGACCGGGGCGGCTTCTTTGATTCCCGCCCCCTGTTGACCAGCCTTTTGCGCCGCCGCGTTTTTCCGCTATGGCAGCCCCAGCAAAAAGGAGCTGCCCCATGAGCATCGTCACCCACAAAGCCTCCGGCTGGGGCATCGGCGCGGGCAAGCCGCTCGCCGTGCTCGCCGGCCTGAACGTGCTGGAAGACGAAGGCCTCGCACTGGAGGTCGGAACCGAACTCAAACGCATCTGCGCCAGCCTCGGTTTGCCCTATGTTTTCAAAGCGAGCTTCGACAAGGCGAACCGATCTTCTATCAAATCCTATCGCGGTCCCGGCATGGATGGCCTCAAGATCCTGGCGAAGGTGAAATCGAAACTGAGCGTACCGATTGTCACCGACCTTCATGAACCGGCGCAGGCCGAACCTGTTGCCGAAGTCGCCGACATCCTGCAGCTCCCCGCCTTCCTCGTGCGCCAGACCGATCTCGTCATCGCCGTCGCCGAAGCGGCGGCCAAACACGGTGCGCTGATCCAGGCCAAGAAGGCGCAGTTCATGGCGCCTTGGGATGCGAAAAACATCATCTCGAAGATCGCCGAAGTCGCTCCGGATGTCGGTGTCATCCTGTGCGAGCGCGGCGTGAGCTTCGGCTACAACAACCTGATCGTCGATATGCTGGCGATCCCCGAGATGAAGAAGCTCGGCGTTCCAGTGACGATTGACGCCACACATGCGGTGCAATTGCCCGGCGCCGACCCGCGCACCGGCGG
>JBGTKN010000310.1:0-2070 GCA_041744615.1 Hyphomonas sp.
GGACGGGGAATGGCTGATCGTCTCGGACACGACCACGGCCGCGCCCTGACCTGTCAGCCCGCGCCATTCTGGGCGCGATTTAATCCGGTGGCGCGACCGATCAGCCGCGCTCACGCGTCTTTGAAGGGGAGGCGCTGTCCAAACCGGCGTTTGCCCTGCTATAGACAATGAGATCATGAGTCTCTGGACGACCCTTCTCAGCCGTGGCCGGCGCCTGTTCGAAAGCGGACCCGAACCCGATATCGACAGCGCGGGGGCGGACGGGTGTGCGCCGGATCCCAATGATGTGGGCTTCACTGCCGCCGTGGTCGGCCTCGGCGCCAAGATGGCGGCGGCCGACGGACTGGTCAGCGACAGCGAGATCATGGCCTTCGCGCGGGTTTTCCGGGCGCCGCCCGAAGAAGCGGAAAATGTCCGCCGCGTGTTCATGCTCGCGCGCCAGACCGTGCGCGGCTACGAGGCCTATGCCCGCCGGATCGGGAAGCGCTACCACGACCGGCCCTGCTTGCTGGAAGGCGTGCTGGACGGCCTGTTCCAGATCGCTGGCGCCGACGGCGTCGTGACCGAAGCGGAAATGACCTACCTCCAGAATGTCTCGGATGCCTTCGGGTTCGACCGGTCGGCATTCCGCCGGATCCGCGCCACGCATCTGGGCCCGGAACGCGACGATCCCTATCATATCCTGGGCGTGTCGCATGATGCGGACTTTCCCGATATCCGCTCTGCCTATCGCCGCCTGATGGCCGATCACCATCCCGACCGGATCGTCCAGATGGGCGCGCCGCGAGAGTTTGAAGACGCGGCGCATGCCAAGGCGGCGGCAATCACGTCCGCCTATGCCCGCATACGCGCCGAGCGCGGCCTATTGGTGCGGCAGGATTAACCATCGCCGCATTGTGAAGGTGTGTCGCAGAAGACGGCGTTGACGTGCCGCCATGATGCCGCCATCTTGATACCTGATCGTGAGGCCCAATGGACCAGACCCTTCCTCCTTCCCGTTCGCCCGGCCTACTGGCTTCGCTTCGTGCAGGCCTCGGTGTGGCCGCGCAGTTATTTGTCGGCGCCCTGCTGATCTTCGTCGCCAGCGTGGTTGCCATGATGACGGCTTTTGCCGGACTGATGATTGCCGGCGCCGCGCTGCTCCTGCGCTATGCCGCCGTGCGCCAGCCCGCGCCCATTCCGGTGCGGGTCAAGGACGCCCCGGTTACCCTCCAGGCCCGGCGCACGCCGCGCGGCTGGACGGTCGAATAACTTTCTCGCGTAGCAAGGCGGTGTTTGACCCTGCTGTCCGGCGAAACTAGGTTTGCCGGTAGAGGAGCATCGCCCGCGTGACTGACGAATTTGAACAGGTGATCCTGGTGGACGAGGCCGACGAGGTGCTCCGGGACGGGGACAAGTGGCAGATCCATCAGGACGGCCTGCTGCACCGTGCGTTCTCCATCTTCGTGTTCAACCCGGACGGTGACTGCCTGATCCAGCAGCGCGCGGAGGGAAAGTATCATTCGGCGGGCAAATGGGCGAACACTTGCTGCGGCCATCCGCGGCCCGGCGAAGCGACCGGCGTCGCCGCCTCGCGCCGGCTCGAGGAAGAAGTCGGGCTGCGCGTGCCGCTGACCTTCGGCTTCAAGAGCCGGTATGTCGCCTATCTCGACAATGACATGATCGAAAACGAGATCCCCCATCTCTTCTTCGGCCGCACCGGCGCCGCGCCTGAGCTCAATCCGGAGGAAGTGCAAGCGGTGAAGTGGGTCTCGCTGGAGGCGCTCGCAAAAGATATCTCGGACGCCCCGGAACATTATGCCGCCTGGCTGCGTCATTACATTGAAGCGCACTCCGCTGAGATTGCCGAATGGCGCAGCCGTATCTGACGGCAGCATTATTACGGCAGAGCATGCCTTGGCGTGGTGCTGCCCCGGTCTATACTCAACCGTCCAGCATTCTGTGGAGGAAACAAATGCGATTTAACAACAAGCGTCTTTCCCTGGCGATGGCTTCCGGCCTCGCGCTCGCGCTCGCAGCCTGCGGCGGCTCTGATTCTCCGGCGCCCGCGCCGGCCCCGGCAGCTGCGCC
>JBGTKN010000311.1:0-2306 GCA_041744615.1 Hyphomonas sp.
GCACTTCGGCGATCCTCAACGATTCGAGCCGAGCAGAAGTTATACCGGACTCAGGAGCGGGTCACGAGTTCTAACTCCAAAGACAACCGCTGATTATCTGGTCGCGCAATAGGATCAGGTGGCGTTGACTACGGTCAGCGGAAATCTGATCCGTCTTTTGTTGTCAACCGGCGCGGCTCTTCAGTCCGATGACCAAATTGGATTGGTCCTGCCGGTCAGCGACGATAGTGATCGGAGCCAACTTGGCCCTATCCGGTCATTCAGCCCACGTGCGCTTTGCCCGAAAGGCGCCCTTCGGGTTGCCCGCCGCCCCTAACTCTCCGGAGCTGATGCCGGTGCTGGCGAAGGCGCGGGCTTTGGACGGAAGATGAAACTGATAATTCTCTGGTCGCGCATGGACATCTCGTCGTCCCGGGCGCCGAGAAATTTTCCGAGACCGCTCATGCCGTGCACGTGGTCGGCGACCACTTTCAGGGACAACAGGATCGGCGTGGCGAGCAGCATGCCCATGAAACTCCACAACCAGGCCCAGACGGCGAAGGATAGAAACACGACGACCGGATTCATCTGCAGGCGACGGCCGAGCATGACGGGCGTGACGATCTGGCCTTCAGCGGTGTTGATCAGCCAGTAAAGGAAAGTGGGCAGGAGCGCCGCGAACGGAGAGTCGAGCGTAACGAGTCCCGTGACGAACATGATGCCGAACCCGGCGATCGGCCCAAGATAGGGAATGTAGTTCAAGAGGAAAGCCGCGACGCCGAACAGCAAGGGATCGGGCAACCCGAAGCTCCAGGCGACAAGACCGACAAGCACGGCAACCGCAGCGTTGATGGCCGTGATCGTGAATAGGTAGTTGGACAGCTGCCCTTCAATTTCGCGCGCCATCTCAAGGGCACGGCGTTTATCCTTGAAGGTCGGCATGGCCTGAACGAGCTTCTCGTAGAAGAGGTCTCCAGACGCGATCAGAAAGAAGGCGAGCGTCAGGGTAATGACGATCTGGCCGAACACTTCCGGCGTGCCCTGCGCCGCAAGGGCGATAAAACCGGGCTGGCGAATCGCAACCGTTTCGGTCGATGGCTCTCCCGCCATCTCGGTCATTTTCTTTGTGGCATCCACCATCGGCTGGAAGGCCCCAAGAAGCTGGCGCACTTCCCGCTCGGCATGTTCCATGATTTCGGGGGCGTTAGTGAGGCGCTGGGCAAGCGTGCCAGACGCGGCATAGATGATGAACGCGACCGTCGAGACGGCGCTGATAGCAATCAAAGTGGCCGCAAGGCCGGGCCCAATGCCGCGCTTTCCGAGCGCGCGGCGGACGGGACTGAACACGAGCGCGAGCATCAGCGCTGTGACGATCGGGATGAACACGCTCTGGGCCACCGACAGCGCACCGAAAGCCATAATCAGAAAAATGCCGATGACGGCCCATTGCGTTTTGGCCGATGCCTTTTCAGGCTCGCTTGACGAGGGCGGCGGCGGTCCATTCGGCATCCGGTTCTCCAACCAGCGAGTAGCACCCCGTGGCTCACTCAAGACTTATGCGAAGCTGCAGCCGCTGGCCATGGGTCAGCCGTCTTTGGGCAGGTCATTCAGCGCGCGGGTCAGGCCGGCCATGTTGGGCGAAATGGGCGCTTCGAAGCTGTAGGGCTGCCGCTCGGCACGATTGGATCGACCTTGCCGGTCCCGGTATCTGACGGTGGGGGTCGAGCTGGCCAAAATTTGCCATTCACTTCCGCCCTGCAGTCGATCTTCAGCACTAGCTGGTCCGAATAACCTCGAGCAGGTCAAAGCGACCCTGGCGCTAGCGGCGGAGCTGACGCCGCCCTACCGTGATGCTAATCTGGAGAGATCTGCCTTCAGACGATCAAAAGCCCAAGTCTGGGCGGCTTTTGCATCCGAATTTACGTCCGCCATACCGAAAAATTCGTGCGCCGCTCCTTCGTACATGCGCAATTCGACGCTCACGTCGCTGTCTCTCAGCTTATCCGACAGCATGTGGCCATCGTCCTGCAGCGGGTCGATTTGCGCCAGAACTAGGGTTGCAGGAGGCAGCCCCCTCAAGTCGGCAGCAGTCAGATTTATACGCGGATCTTTTGCCTGCTCGGGATCGGAGAATGTGTGCTTTACAAACCAGCTCATGGCGGCTTTGCTAAGCGGAGCAGCGTCCGCATATTGAATGTATGAGGGGGTTTTCATGTTTGGTTGAGCGACCGGGTAGACCAGCAACATGTGCTTCGGTTCTGTCCACCCATTATCGCGCGCCGCAATAGCAACGTTTGCCGCCAGATTTCCGCCCGCGCTTTCACCCG